>JBBSAR010000402.1:0-4423 GCA_038252125.1 Desulfatiglandales bacterium | reverse complement strand
GTTTCCAGACTAACGGCTAACGGCTAACGGCTAATTGCTAAAAGCCATTTTTAGCTGCCGTTCAGGGACCAGTCATAGTCAAGATATTCGACTTCGATTTGCTTCCTGTCTTTCCGCAACTTCTGCTTTAGGGCGCCCTTTGCGTATTTGATGAAGAATCCTATGATATCGTTGTCGAACTCCTCGGAATACCACTTGAAAATCTTGCTCACATAAAGCGTGTTCCCTTCCAGCCGGTTGCGATGGGGGTCATTGATGAACGCTTCCGTCACCTCCGTAAGCTGTTGATCCAGAATATCCCCCCTGTAGGGTTTCGATTGGAGAGGGGGGCAGCTCTTCGATGCACAGTTGATTGCGAAATGAACCCGCGGGTCCGCAAACCGGGGGCGCAGGATATCGTTTTCAATATGGTCCAGGGTCATAACCTTTCCGTCAATGCGGGCGATGCTCTTTTTCCACGGGCTCGTGAAAAACCCTCCCAGATCTTTGATCGATTCTATCCCGGGATAGCCGCTCAGAACGAGTTTGATGGTCCACGCATTATAGGCATTGATGTAAAAGGCGAACTGTTCGTTGTGAGAAAGGCTCTTTGTATTGGTTCCCTCCAGGATCCGGAGATATTGATCCAGTTTGTCCTCCTCATCCTTGAAACCTTGATAGTTTACCACCCCGTTTTTCACATATTTAGCAAGGAGTTCAGCATAGAGTGCATTATCCACGGCCGCATTCACGCTATCGGGCGCCGCGAGGAACGTGGGTCCGGACAAAAGACAACACACCAAAATAACATGCATGATCCCTCTTTGGGTATACATAACAGACTCCCCGGTTCAAAAATGTTCTCGTTCAAGATCGGACGATTTCTCCGCTTTCAGCTCGTATTTCCGCTTTATCAGGTTCGCCGCCAAACCGCTCCACCCCGTTTGGTGGGAAGCTCCCAATCCCAGACCCGTATCCCCATGAAAATATTCATGGAATAGCCGAAGATCTTTCCAATGGGGGTCCTGTTGAAAAGGGCTGTGTTCCGGGAACACGGGCGCCACGCCTTTTTCATCCCGGCGGAAAAGATTGATCAGGCGGTCTGACAGGATATTTACGATCTCTTGCAAGTTCAACTCATCATCAGAAATTTCATGCGCATGGACCTTGAAATTGGGTCCCAGATATCGGTGGAATTTGGTCAGTGCCTGCAGTATGGAGTAGTTAATGGGCATCCATACGGGTCCCCGCCAGTTGGAATTTCCGCCGAACATAGTGGTGCTGGATTCACCCGGATCATATTCGATAAGCGCCGTACCGACACCCGGAAGGGTTCCCAGTTCCCGTTGTTCGGCGTGGATTCGGCTTACGCTTCGTATCCCGTGGGCGGACAGGAACTCGTTCTCATCCAGGAGACGGCGAAGGATGTGACGGATCATGCTGTGATCCACCAGCGAAAGCAGCCGTTCGCCATGATCGTTTGTGTGAATCGGACAGGCGCAGATGGTGTGTCCATCGAACATGCCCCCTTTGTGCTCCTCCAGCATGGCTTTGAACCGGGGAACTTTTTCGAGGATGTCCGGAACCACAAATTCACATGCGAAAAGCGGAATGAGTCCCACATAGGAATAGACGTCTATCCGATGGTATGAGCCGTCGGGGGCGATAAGCAGGTCTTTGAAAAAGCCGGCATCAGGGTCCCATAGCGACAGTTTATCCGATGTATGGCCCGCTATGGAGTTGGCAATGGAGAGAAACTGCTCATAACACTGAATGGCCATATCTTCATATTCAACCTGCTCCTGCGCCGGTTCAAGGGCCATGGCCGCCATATTCAGAGCGAACATGGCCATCCAGCCGGTGGCATCCGCCTGCTTGAGGCTGTAGCCGGGAGGGAGCGGTTGGGATCGATCATATACGGAGATATTGTCAAATCCCATAATTCTTCCCCATCTTTTTCTCATCTTGGATCAAATCACCACGCGTTTTTTTTCTCCGTTGGTCTCAACCAGGCATCTAAAGCCCGTCCAGCGCAAGAAAATCCGGCTCATCGCGGATTAACGTGAAAACCCTTCCATAATTGGCAAATGAGCTGAAGTTGAAGGGGATCTAACAAATTATTATCGAACGTAAAAGTATCCGTCATTCCTGCGAAAGCAGGAATCCAGAAGCTCTTAGAACCTGGATTCCGGGTCAAGCCCGGAATGACGTTAAGCCCCTTTCACCTAAAAATCACGTTAAACCGCGATGAGCCGAAAATCCTATCTTTGTGCCCTGTTTTTATGGAATTTTAACAGTAGCGCATGAGGAGTTCAATGGGCTGAACAATTTATATTTTGTCGAGTTTATGTGTTTTAATTGATAGAATTGAATGAATACCGTATGCTCTTTATATGGATCAAGACATGGAAAAAGCAATCATAGAACTCATAAAAGGAAAAGGTCCTCTCATTGGCGCGGAGATTCGCGCATCGGTTCCGGGAGACAATCTTGCCCTCTGGCAGGCCTGTCTCCGAAGTCCTGATTTAGATGTTCGGACCGTGGGCGTTCGGTATTTGCGTCTGGATATCAGGCTGCCGGGATTTGCGAGGCTCTCTCCCTCCATCTGGAGGAGTTTTATTACCTATTCGGTGATAGGACTTTCAGAAACGAAAAACGGGTTGGAGGAAAGGGCCGCACAGCTCCTTGCGCATATTGAAGCGGTAAGTCGATCCAAGCTGGACGTGGCGTTTCAGACCATATCAGGGCTTGCGTCGGAACTGGACGGTATCGAAAAGGAAGCGTGCTTCATCATCGCCGGGGATATCATCTACAATATGTCCCACGATGTGCCCAGACCGGAGAGGAGCACCGGAAGGCTTGTGAACGGTTCGGATATGGATGTTGTGGTGCTGGTTTCCGATGACTGCCCCGAATCGTACATGAATCGCTTGGACGAGGCCATTTATCGGGAGAAACACAGCCTGCTCCTTGCACCGCATTTGAGAGAAGAGCTCGACTATGTGGTCAAGCCTATTTCACGGGTAAGAGAGCAACTCCGTTTTGATTCATTCAGTCACGTGTTGGCGTGCAAAATTCTTCAGGAGGGCGCCTTCTTATACGGAAATGAGCTTCTTTTTCAAGAGGTTAAAATGTTGCTACGCGCGGAGGGCGTGGTAGAAAAACTCGAAACGATGGAAAATCTTGCAAGAACGCGCCGTGGTGACGCGGAGGCTCTTCTGATAGAGGTAACACCCGGGGAGATCTCCGAGGATACCCTGAACCTTTTCTATCCTTCCGAAGAGTCGGAGGAATTTGCGTGAACTCTTCCGGCTGCGGGGTTCTCTTTGTTCACTGGGGTGGGCAATATTTAAAGAAAAACCTTAGCAGCTTTTCTTGAACGTGCCGAACCGTAGGCGCCCTTATCCATATCCTTGCGGAAAGAAATTTTCGACTACTCCATCGAACTACAGGAAATACGGTCATTACCCTATTTGCGTCTATAAGATTTCCGGCTAAAGTAAATTCCGGGTGTAGCGCGGATTCAGATGTCCCTGTTTTTTTACTGAATGTATTCAGGTGAGGGGCGCCGGGAGCTGATGAAAAAACCGATATCCGGTGAAGGGAGCTTGCGCTGTCCCTGATGTCGAAAAAAACAGAGTATTTTGAATCCACTGAAACGGGGTCGGGTGTCCGTCTTTTTGAATTCACAACCTAAAGGAGGAATTATGGGAATCCATGTCAGCGGCATTTTCGGGTTGATCATTCTTATCGCCGATGTATGGGCCATTGTAAAAACCCTCGGAAGCGGGGCTTCCACGGGGATGAAAGTATTCTGGACTATTCTGATCCTTATCCTTCCTGTTCTGGGCTTTATTATCTGGCTGGTCGCCGGACCGCGTCAATCCAGGACATAAATGACAGGAAATGAACTTTGGTCACATCTTCAAACCAAAAAAGCCATGAGCATAACGGCTCTGGCTTTTCTTTTTTCTCCGGTTTGTATGAGCTATCCCATGATGGGGTCGGGTCTGGCATTCCTGAATGCCCTTTTCGAACTTTGGATATCAGGCGCAGGAGGATGGAATGCCGTGGTCTATACCCTGGCGGCCGTGTCCACCGGGGGATTTTCTCCCTATGACACCAGCCGGATGGTCTGAGCCGGCCCCGGCATGGAGATTTCTGTACGACCCCATCATTCACATCGATTTTGACATTTTGAACATCTTTAATGTTTTCGACCACTGCTCGCAACCGTTTTTCCAAGGCGGAATCAGAGGCTGCTTTGAGGGGGAACGGACCTGAAGCCGCAATGTTCTCGAATCCGTCATGAATCGTCCTCCGTCGGTGATGGCTTAGTTTCAAATCCCTGATATCATGGCTGTACAATCTCTTTTAATTAAATTCAATGGTATGAAGCCCTTCGGGGAATGGTATCAAGAATCCATGTCCGGCCGCTAAGGAC
>JBBSAR010000401.1:0-4424 GCA_038252125.1 Desulfatiglandales bacterium | reverse complement strand
CTGGATTTGGAGCGAACCGAACTCAAAGCGCCTTTCAGCGGAAGGGTGGAAGCGGAAAGCGTTGATCTTGGACAATATGTAAGGCCCGGGGAAAAACTGGCTTCCCTCTTTTCAACGGACGCCGCGGAGGTGGTGGTGCCGTTGGAGAACGAAAGCCTGTTGTGGTTTCACGTCCCGGGGTTCACTCCGGGAAAAGGTCCCGGCGCCGATGTGAAGATCATGGCTCGTATTGCAGGGCGAGACTGCGTCTGGGCGGGTCGCGTGGTTCGATCCGAAGGAAAGATAGACCAGCGCACCCGGATGATCCGGGTGGTTGTGCGCGTGGATAAGCCCTACGAAAAAAAACCACCCCTTGCCATCGGTCTGTTTGTGCGTGTGGAGATTCAAGGTCGCACCCTGTCTGATCTGGCGGTGATGCCAAGGAGCGCCCTGCGTCAGGGAGATCTTGTGTGGGTGGTTTCAAAAGATGATCGACTCCGGTTTCGAAAGGTGAAAGTGGCCAGAATAGACAGGGAAACAGTTCAGATTCAAGGGGGACTCAAGGACGGCGAAAGGGTTGTTGTCTCGAGCCTCAAGGCTGTTACCGACGGCATGCTCGTGCGCTGTGTGGCGGTGGAGCAGGAGAATCAGGGATGAAAGCGATTGTCGGGTGGTTTGCGGAGAACCATGTCGCCGCCAATCTCCTCATGGTGTTCGTGATCCTGGCGGGCATTGTCGCCGGAATGACCATGAAGGTGGAGATCATGCCCGAGTTTTCTTTGGACATGATTACGGTGACCACGGAGTATCCGGGTGCTTCTCCCTCCGAGGTGGAAGAGGCCATTGTCCGGAGAATTGAGGAGAGAGTCGCCGGTCTGGCCGGGATAAAAAGGATCGATTCCACCTCTTCGGAAGGTTTCGGCACTGTCATTATAGAAGTCATGGAGGGCTGGGAACTTAAGAAACTGCTGGATGAAGTCAAGGCCGAGGTAGATGGCATCACCACCTTTCCCAATGAAGCGGAAAGACCCATCGTACGTGAAGTCACCAGGCGAAACCAGGTTATCAGCCTTGCCGTTTACGGAGATGTTTCCGAAGGAACCATCAAGAATCTGGCCGAGACCATTAAGGACGAGGTTATCACTCTGCCGGGCATTACCCAGGCGGATCTTTTCGGCGTCAGAAAAGGAGAAATCCATATCGAGATTTCCGAGGAAACCTTGCGTCGCTATGGACTTACCCTGGGCATGGTGGCGGATGCGGTCAGAACAGGGAGCCTTGATCTCCCCGCCGGGCGCATTAAGACCGAAGCGGGGGAAATTCTTATCCGCACGAAAGGAAGGCGCTATTACGCCGCCGAATACAGCGACGTGCCCGTGCTCACCAATCCGGACGGGTCCAAGGTTACCCTGGGACAGATCGCCCATTTGAGCGACGGATTTGAAGATGTGGATCTGGAGGCGCGGTTTCAGGGAAAGCGTGCGGTCGTGATTCAGGTGTACCGGGTGGCCGACCAGAACGCCCTGGAAGTGGCTGAAACGGTCAAAAAATATGCGGAAAAAGTGCGGCCGACGCTCCCGGAAGGGGTGAGTATTGCCTTTTATAACGACAGATCGATCATGCTTAAGAGCCGTATCCGCCTTCTGGTCAGGAATATGGCCATGGGCCTGGTCCTGGTGAGCATCATGCTGGGATTGTTTCTGGATTTGAAGCTTGCTTTCTGGGTGACACTGGGAATTCCCGTCTCATTTCTCACAGGTCTGTGGTTGTTGCCGCAATTTGATGTGTCCATCAATATGATTTCGCTTTTCGGTTTTATCATGGTGCTGGGTATCGTAGTGGATGACGCCATTATAGTGGGCGAGAATGTCTTTCGAAAATATGAGGGAGGCGAGACAGCGCTGAAGGGATCGGTAGGAGGAACCGTCGAGGTGGGGAAGCCGGTGATTTTTGCGGTCTTGACAACGGTTGCGGCTTTTCTGCCTCTCCTGTCCGGAAGCGGCATCATGGGAAAGATCATGCGGAATATTCCCATTGTCGTGATCCTGGTGTTGTTGGGCTCCCTTGCGGAATCTCTTTTGATTCTCCCTTCCCATCTTGCACGAAGCAAAGAAAGGACGGCTCGAAAAGCAAAGGAGACACGAAAAGAGAAATTTGCATCGAGGGCTCTTAAGCGGTTTATCAGCGGCCCCTATGCGAAACTGGTCAGGTTTTGCCTGCGCTGGCGCTACGCGACGGTTGCCATCGGGATTGCCGTGCTCCTTCTTTCCGTGGGTTTGTGGAAAGGCGGCTGGATTCGCTTTACCTTCTTTCCGAAGGTGGAAGGGGATGTGCTTACCTGCACGGTGACCATGCCAGCCGGCACGCCCATCGCGCGAACGGAAAAACTCGTGGCGTATCTGGAAAAAACGGCTAAAGAGGCTGTGGATGAAAGCGAAAAAGGAAGACCCGAGGGCGCCCCTCCGCTTTTCGAACATACTGTGTCTCTTGTGGGGATGCAGACAGGGGGGCATGGTCCGAACGCCGGCGGTGCACAATCCGGGGGGCATCTTGCCCAGATTTTCGTACAGCTTTTGGATGGTGAAAAGCGGGAAGTGAGTTCCATGGAGCTGGTGAAAGCGTGGAGAAAAAAGGCGGGCCCGATTCCTGATGCGGATACCATCACCTTTCAGAGCGATCTCTTCAGCGCCGGGAATCCGGTTGAAATTCATCTCTCTCTGGATGATCACGACCGGCTCCTTGAGGCGGCCGATGAACTAAAAGAGGAACTGGGACAATATCCCGGCGTCTTCGACGTGAGCGACAGCTTCCTTCCTGGAAAGCAGGAAATGCAGCTCAAACTCAAGCCCACGGCCGGAAGCCTGGGGTTGACCCTGAACGATCTGGCCAGGCAGGTGCGACATGCATTCTATGGAGCGGAAGCCCTTCGACTGCAGCGGGACCAGGATGAGGTGAAAGTGCTTGTGCGGTATCCCGATGAAGAGCGAAAATCTCTTGGCGATGTGAATGCCTTGCGCGTTCGAACGCTCGATGGAAAGGAAACCCCTTTCAACCAGGTTGCCGAGGTGGATATGCAGCAGGGATACGCCACCATAGAGCGCGCCCAGAGACTTCGGGTGGTGAAGGTTACCGCCGATGTGGACGAGACCGTTGCCAACGCCAACGAGGTGAGAATGGATGTGGAGTCCCGCGTTCTCCCGGATTTGCAGTTTAAATATCCAGGCCTGAGATACAGCATGGAAGGAGAGGGGAAAGAGCAGAAAGATTCGCTTTCCGATGTGATTCGAGGTTTTGTGATCGCTCTTTTCTGTATCTACGCGCTCCTGGCCATTCCCTTCAAATCGTTCACGCAACCGTTGATTGTTATGTCCGCCATCCCTTTCGGGATCGTGGGCGCTATTGTGGGACATCTTCTGATGGGCTTGAATCTGAGTTTGGTGAGCCTTTTCGGTATGGTGGGGCTTGCAGGAGTTGTGGTCAACGACTCACTGGTGTTGATTGATGCAACCAATACCCTCCGCAAGGATGGAATAGGCGCCAAAGAGGCTGTGGCGCTCGCCGGGGAACTTCGTTTCCGTGCTATCCTTCTCACCTCATTGACCACTTTTGCGGGGCTTACGCCCATGATCCTTGAAAAGAGCATGCAGGCTCAGTTTCTCATCCCCATGGCGGTGAGTCTGGGGTACGGCGTCCTTTTTGCGACGGGGATTACGCTCCTTCTGGTTCCGTGCGGGTACGGCATTCTGGAGGATATTCACAATCTGATGGCACGTGAAAAGACTGAGACCCCCAAAGAAGAGAATTCCCCGGAAATCGGAAAAAAAGATGCTTTTGAAGCGTGACAATTCGGGTCAGGAAGGCCTGGCGTTTCACATGAGGAACTATATTTTCAACCTGAATTCCGAACATTATCATTTTATCGTAACCGTAACGGCATGTTCCAGAACGCCATTGTTGCCGTATCCCAATTTGTTCCATTGGGCCGTCATCGGCTGCTGCCGGCCCTGGTTGTCCGTTGCCCGTGCCAATATGTCGTACCGGCCGCCTTTTTCCACGCGCCAGATATATTCCCACTGCCGCCAGGCATAAGGTTCATCCGGTCCGATAAATTTCGCCTCCTCCCAGCGGGCGCCGTCGTCCATGGAGAGTTCGATCCTTTCCACATGGCTTTCCCCTGCATACGCGGCGCCGCGGATGGCGATGCTTCCCGCTGAGAGGTTCTCCGCGGCCAAAGGCTGGGTTATGATGGTTTTTAGCTTGAGGCTGGTGACCACTTCGCCGCTTTTTGAACCCTGATCTATCTGAAACACACGGTAGACGTTGTCCATGAAAAAGCCCTCATAGGGTCTGTCCATCAGGGTGATGCGATTGAGCCACTTGACGCAATTGGCGCCCGTCCATCCCAGGGCCAGTGCCCGGAGGGGGAACCCGTGCTTGAGAGGCAG
>JBBSAR010000400.1:0-4460 GCA_038252125.1 Desulfatiglandales bacterium | reverse complement strand
TGCGTGATGTGAACCTCAAGGCACTCCCCTTGAACCGGGCCGCCTTCGTTGCTGAGAAGGCACGGATCACCTTCTCTCAATTCCGATTCATTGCTTCCTGAACTTTCCAGACACAAAATACCCCTTTCATCTATTTTACCGATCTTTTGAAGGCGCAGGCAATACCCGGTTTCCAGACGATCTTCTTCCGGTAGGGAAAAGTAGCGTCCCGGTTCTTCTTTCACGGCTGCAAATTCCGCCGCCAGGGCTTCATTATACCGGGTAAACCACTTTATGGTTTCCTCGTCGGGAACCGGCATTGGTTCGTCCGGAGGGCGGGTCGTCAAGGTCACAGGCCTTTCCCGACCGCCTTCAAGGCCCAGATCGTGCAGAAACGAACAGTGAATCCCTTTTCCAATTCCCGAGCACCCTCGACACTTGTTGGGATTTTTTGCAAATTCCAGATGCATGAGCGTATCGGCCGAAACAATGAGATTACGCTTATTCATCATTTTGATGGCATCGAATCTGCTGAAAGGGGCCTCCCGGAATAGATAATTCCAGAAACCGGGCGGGATTTTCTCTCCGTTGGAGACCCTTTTTGCGGCTTCTCCGGAATAGACGACCATGGGCGGCGCCAACCGGTCTTCTCCTTTTTCCATCATCAGCAGGTGGTAGGCATGCACCTGAAGCGTATGGCCGGGCTTAACATTTTGTCCCCACGGCTTTGAGGTTTTTAGCTCGATAGCTTGTTTCCGCCCATCCTTGTGCTTCAAAATGAGGTCGATTCTGCCTTTTAGCCCTATATGGGGATTGATGATATATCTTTCCGGATAGATTCCCTCGATCCCGTTCATATCCAGCACGCTCTGGTATTGAAGGCCCTTGAACAACCCATTAAGGTGACTTTTTGCGTCGTCATAGAGTTCCGAGGGAGATATCCCGAGGAACGCAAGGTCCAGTGCATGGTTTGTGAGTGAGGCGGAGCACTCACGGCGCAGCCCGGAACCATCGTTTTTGCACTGGACGATGTGGTCGAAGACTTCATGAACGAAGGTCCCGCGCATCATGGGCGGGGTCTGTCTCTTGAGCATGTAGCGTTCGAGGAAATAGTTTCGCTGACAGAAGTCGAAATTGGTGAGCGTGGTTACATTGATGAGCCAGTGAGGTTCCAACACGATAAGCGGGATTTGACTTGTGGAACCCGAATGCAGATTCGGCATGGCAAAATCATGTTGACGGCAATCCATGTGGAGAAAATTCGCTCTCACCATCCGGTCGGGTTTTTGGCTCAACAGCATCTCGATAACAAGTGCGGTTTCCTTGAATTCCGAAGGGATATGAAGGTCGTATTCTTTGTTGCGGGGATCAGCGACAAGATGAAAGAATATTTGAGAATTTCCGGTTTCTTCGAGGGGCAGACATCGTGTAATTTCCGCTTCGATCAGCGGGAGGCAGGCGGTTTCAGTTTCCGGGTTTTTTGGCATAAGGGCTATTCCTCTTCCCCTTTTGAAGTCTCGGCCGGACGCAGACGCTGAGAACGAAAGGATCCGAGCAATCCTATATCCCAAAAAGGGGGGGAAGTAAAGATCCCGTAGCGGAGGTCAGCAATTCTCATTATGGCTTTTTTCCCATAACCGGCCATGGGGGTCTCTTCCAAAAGCCGCCAAAAAACCTGCTTTATTTTATGGCACGGCGGTGCAGCCTCAGAATTTAGTCTGAAAAACGAATTAAGGGGAGTATCTTGGGCCACAAATGTTTCACCGCCTGTTGGGTAATGTAAACTGGGGATGGTGCATCTGCAAAGCGTATGTGCAGAGGATAATTGGCGGCGTTTCGAAAGAGACCCCCATGGCCTCATACCAATAAAAGCCATAATGAGAATTGCTGAGCGAACGTAGAACCTGAAGCGCGGATAGAATGGCCGCAGCACATTGGAAGGATTCGGGATTCGGTTTTATCCGATTTGCCTTTTTCCGGAGTGGGGTTTGCCTTATCTTTAAGGATAATCTTTTTAAATGGACAACGGGAAAATCATCCGCCCTTCCTTCGTTCCTCCTCGCTCCGTATTTCGCGGCGCAGGAGTTTTCCCACCTTGGATTTGGGGAGCATATCGCGGAACTCGATATACTGGGGGACTTTATAACCGGCAAGGCGGCTCCTGCACCACTTGATGAGGTCGTAGCCGGTGATTCCCTTGACGTCTTCCTTCAGGACCACGAAGGCCTTGATCCTTTCTCCCACCTTGGGGTCCGGAATCCCCACGGCACAGGCGCCCACCACGGCGGGATGTTCCTGGAGGGCCGACTCGATTTCCGAAGAGGAAACCCTGTAGCCTTTATGTTTTATGGTATCCACGGTTCGATCCACGAAATAGAGATTCCCCTTTTCGTCCTCGGACACGATGTCGGCGGTGCGATACCACAAAAGCCCGTCCATCTCGATGAAGGAAGCAGCCGTTTCCTCCGGCTTGTTCCAGTATCGGGTCACCATCTTTTCCGAGTGAACGAGAAGCTCTCCCGGCCGGCCTTGTGGAATCGGCTCAAGTGTCTCGTGGTCCACCAGTTTCACTTTCTTGCCGGCAAGGACTTTTCCGATGCTTGTGGGGGGATTCTCTTCGTCCGTAGGACACATGGTTACCCCGCCGCACGTTTCCGTTGCCCCGTACCCCTGGTATATGGGGTTTTTGAATTTCTTGCGCCAGCGTTGGTTCACTTCGAGAGGGAGGACATCGCCTCCGTTGAAACAGTATGTCAGAGAACCGAGATCGTAAAAGTCGAGGCGATCGTGTTCCAGGATCATCCTGTAGAGGGTCGGCACGCCGATGAGGGTCCTGGCCTTGAAGCGCTGTGCGGAATCGAATATGGCATCCAGGTTCACCTTGGGCATCAGGACAATGGCCCCCCCCACGAGAAGGGTGCTGAGAGCCGTGGTCTGGCCGAGGATATGAAAGAGGGGCGCGGAACCGATGACCACATTGTCCGACGGCGAAAAGAGATGCCGGGGGATCATGATCTGCTCCATGGCGGATTCCAGATAGAGGCCATGAGAAATGGGGACCCCCTTGGGGTCCTTGGTGGTTCCCCCGGTGTAGATCAGCTCCATGGTGTCGCTTCCCCCCCGGGTTACGGGAGGAAGGGGATCTCCTTTGGTCCTGGCCATCCGCTCAAAGGAGAGCGTGCTTGCCTCTCTTGCTGTTTTCCCCTTGGGAACCCGGTCAAACGCCCATCCGAACAGCTTTTTCCACCAGGGGAGAAGGTCGGTTAATGTGGCGACCACCACCTTCTCTATCTTCGTATCGGGGATGGCCTGTTTGACGTATCCGTAGTTGGTATCCGAACAGACAATGGTTTTGGCGCCGCTGTCGTTGCCGATGTAACGAAGGTCGTGGACCGTGTATATGGGCGTGATGGGAACAGCTATGGCCCCCGCTCTCTGTATGCCCAGCCAGGCAATGACCCAGTGGACGCTGTTGGGGATGTACACCATGACCTTTTCCCCTTCTTTTACGCCATGGCTTTTCAAAGACGAAGCGAAGTTTTCTATGTACCGCAGGACGTCCCCATAGCTGAAACGGGTCCCGAGATAGATGATGGCGGTCTTGTTGCGGAACTTTTCCGCGGACGAGGCAAAGGCTTCAAAGGTATTTTCGGGTTGGGTTGTTGTGCTCATATCCTTAAATTCCGAAGTAGGCCGATTTTATTTCCGGGTTGTCCATCAGTTCCCGTCCCGTCCCCTGCAGGGTGAGTATGCCGTTTTCAATGACATAGCCGAAATCGATCATGGGCAGGACCGGTCTTGCGAACTGCTCGCTGATGAGCACGGTGATGTTGGAGTCCTTCCCCAGGAGTTTAATGGCGTCCACCAGCAGGGTCTGCATCATGGGGCTGAGCCCCAAAAGGGGTTCATCCAGCAGCAGGAGTTGGGGACGGGCTACGAGGGCCATGCCTACGGCCAGCATCTGCTGTTCTCCCCCGCTCATGAAACCGGCCTTTCTGCGCTTCAGGTGGACCAGGGCCGGGAACAGTTTGAAAGCAACCTGAATCATTTCCCGGGTGCTTTCCCTGTTTTGGAGATATCCCGCGATTTTGAGGTTTTCCATGACGTTGCTTTCAGGAAAGATGGGATGCCTCTCCCTGCAAAGCACGATGCCCTTCTTCACCCTGGTGCTGGGCCGGGTCTGGGTGATCTCTTTTCCTTTGTAGAAAATCTCTCCGTATACGGTGATTCGCTCTCCGCCCTTTCGTTTTTCCTTGGTCCGCATATCAATGATCAGGCCTGAAAGGGCGTTCATCAGGGTGGTCTTCCCGGCGCTGTTGGAGCCTATGATCCCCACGACCTGTTTTTCCTGGATCTCCATGCTGAAGTCGTTGAGGGCCACGGCGTTTTCAAAAAAGATCATCAGGTTTTTGACTTCAAGCATGGACATGGCCCTAAACCTCACTCCCGAGATAAGCCTCTTTTACGGAAGGATCTTCCAT
>JBBSAR010000399.1:0-4465 GCA_038252125.1 Desulfatiglandales bacterium | reverse complement strand
TTCTTCAAAAGAGAAGAAGAGCTCCCGGAGCCCTATGAATCCAAAGGCATCGGACTCCAGGGCGGCGGCGTCCACTTCCGCGAGATAACAGTGGCGTCCATCCAGCGACCCGAAAAACTCCTGCTTCAAAAGGGGCAGGTTCAATTTTTCCAGGTCCGGTGACCGGAGAATGGCATAGCCATCCTCATTACGTCTTACCAGAAGGCGCTGATGATGAAACAAAAACCACAGCGCTGTCTGTGTTTCGTTGGATGGCGGCCCGATCTTTGTTACAAATGGCATGGATTGATCCTTTCAAGGTGACCAAATTCTGAAATATTTCTTGTCTGATTCCTTGAATTTATGTATCTCATAAAATTACTGAGACTGCAATAACATCCATATTTCCGGGAGGAGACAATGGAAACCCTGCTCGATTATCCATTCATGCGACTTGAAACCGAGGGCAAGTTGGCCTGGGTGACTTTTACGCGCGAACGCTATCTGAATGCCATGAACAATGACTGTACCGTGCAGATCAATCGGCTTGCCATGGTTTTGAAGGAAGATCCGAACGTGAGAGTGATCGTCATCCGAGGTGAGGGCAGGGCGTTTTCCACTGGTATCGATCCCAAGGAACTGAGTGCCGACCGGGTCGAAATGGTTTATCACCACCGGTGGGAGCGTGCCCTCCGTCTCTTTGAAACCATGGAAAAGATCGTAATCGTCGGGATGCACGGATATTGTCTCGGCGGCGCATTGCAGTTGGCCCTGGCCGCCGATATTCGGATCAGCACCCCTGATTGCCGGATCGGACTGCCGGCCATCAAGGAATCACTCATTCCCGGACTCGGGACGTTCCGTCTGCCTCGCTATATCGGGGCCGGCCGGGCCAAGAAGATGATCCTGGGGGGACAGAATATCGATGGGGAGGAAGCGCTTCGAATCGGCCTTGTAGACCATCTCGTTTCTGAAGAGGGTTTCTTCACCCGCCTGGACGAGATTGCGTCCACCTATCTGGAGGCCTGCTCCGTGGGGAACCGCATGAGCAAACTCATGATCAACCAGGCTTTTGATATGGACTATGATCAAATCCTTCCATTCTACTTCAAACTACAAAAGCGAGCCCAATTCAGCCTGGATGCTGAAGAGGCCAAACAGGCGTACGTGGCCAAGCGCACACCGCATTGGCAGTAGCTGAAAAAGATCTTTTTAAATCGGCATGTTATTTCTGTTTATTCAGGTATGAGGCATTTTGATTGTTATCACAAATTTTCCATGATACAAATATTTTTTGACCCGGATTGAAACAGTCGGCGCTGCCGAAATGGCCCACACTACGGTAGTGTTTTGGATGAGAAACAGGAATAGAGGGAACAAATGAACGAGTTGGCGAGATCTCCATGGGCTTTCTGTTAGACGGATTCTTCCAGGCCATCAAATTGTTGACGAGCGGGAACGCCGAAACCTATTCGGCCATATTTGTTACGATAAAGGTTTCGACCTATTCCATGACATGCAGTCTTTTGATCGGAATTCCTTTGGGGTTTTGTCTCGGCTATTTCGATTTCGAGTTCAAAAAGTCTTTTCGCACCGTTGTAGATACCCTCATGGCACTCCCTACCGTTTTCATAGGCCTTCTCGTTTATGCCTTTCTGACAAGTCGCGGACCATTGGGAAATTTCGGATTGCTTTTCACATTGCCCGGCATGGCCATCGGCCAGACTATTCTGGCTTTGCCGATCGTCATAGGCCTTACGGCCACGGCGGTCGAGAACATGGATGAAAAGCTGAGGGTCACGATTTTGTCCATGGGGGCCAACCGAAAGCAACTCTTCCTGAGCAGTTTGTGGGAAGCGCGACATGGCATAATCGCCGGCGCCATCGTGGCCTATGGGCGCGTAATGACGGAAGTGGGAATTTCCATGATGGTTGGGGGCAACATCAAATGGCATACCCGCACCATCACCACGGCCATTGCCCTTGAGACCAACAAAGGACAATTTGCCATGGGAATCGCCCTCGGTCTTGTGCTGCTGGCTATCGCATTTTTTGCCAACGTGTCGGTGTCTTTTTTGCGCAGAAGGAATGCATAGCGTGGAAGCCGTTTATGAGATCAGGTCTCTGAAGCATGCTTATAGAGGTCAAACTGTCCTTGTCGTTGATCATCTCGCCGTTAAGCCGGCCTCCATCGTTGGACTTGCAGGCCCCAATGGGAGTGGAAAGAGTACCCTTTTGCGCCTGATGGGTCTGATTGAAAGGCCGGTGGAAGGGGAAATTCTTTATAATGGTCGACCGGTTGCCCCTTTTACCCGGGAAGCCAGGCTGCAGATAACCCTGCTGCCGCAAGAGCCCTTTCTGATGAGACGCAGCGTTTTCGGGAATGTTGCGTATGGTCTGAAATTGAGGGGTGATGTCGGGAATCTGGGAGGGCGAGTAAAAGAAGCCCTTTCCATGGTGGGTTTATCGAGCGAAATATTTTGCCGGAGACCCTGGTATGCCCTATCCGGTGGGGAAGCCCAGCGGGTTGCGTTAGCCGCAAGACTGGTATTAAGGCCCAGTGTCCTGCTCTTGGATGAGCCCACCGCCGGCGTGGATGCTGCCAGCGCACAGCTCATAAGGGAGGCATCGCTCAGGATACGGCAGGAGTTGGGCACAACCCTCGTTGTCGCCAGCCATGACCGTCAGTGGCTGTATGAGATCTGTGATGAAATGTTGCATCTCTTCAGGGGCCGGGTTTTTGAAAAGGGCCATGAAAACATCGTCTTTGGACCCTGGATGAAATTGGATTCGGGTCTGTGGGGCAAAAAGCTATCTGACAGTCAGTTTATCAGGGTTCCGGCGCCGCCGAACGATGAAGCAGGCGCCGTGATGGATGGCTTGGCTTTATCTCTCGCAGGGGAGGCGCCAACCCTGGATGGCCATGTTGTCGGCCTACAAGGGACCGTTACCCGTTTCAATCTGGACAAAAGCGCGGGTCGGGTGTTGGTTACCGTTCTTGTGGAAAACCATAACTTCACGGTCACTTTAACGCCTCAACAGGTAGAAGAACGGATGGTCTTTCCGGGAAAGGTGGTAGATATCCGCTATGATCCGGATCGGATCAGATGGATTTAAAAGGTAATCTCAATCCGCGATCTGGAACCCCAGCTTTTCAAGCTGTTTCCTCTGAGCGTCTTTGACCTTGTTCGTTCCAATTCTAAAGGCCGTAAATTCCCTGCGCACGGGATAATTCCCTCTGAAATATTCGAAATTCCCGGGGGACTCCCGCAAGCGTGCATCATCCTCGTTGATGGGGTAGCTGTGCAGGATCGCCTGCTTCAGCACGGATTCCCCATCTGAATCTCCATCGTGGGGCCTGAATTCCGGCCTATCCGGGGGAGGGAGCCATTCCGGAAACCAGGATTCGAGATTGGAAAGACCGAAGTGCCGTGCAATGGACCGGACAGCCATGGCGGTTCCCTTCGCCTTTCCGTCGGCGGAATATCCTGCGATATGGGGCGTTGCCAATAAGAGACAGGGGATGAGGGTCCGGTCAATTTCTGGCTCATGTTCCCACACATCCAATACGGCGTTTCCGAGCAGACCCTTTTTAAGAGCTTTTTTGAGGGCCGTATTATCTACAACTTCTCCCCGTGAGGTGTTTATCAGTAAAGAGCCGCGATTCATCTTGGACAGGCTTTCCGCATCGATCAGATGACAGGTTTTGTCTTGCCCGTCCCGATTCAAGGGGACGTGGAGGCTGATCATGTCCGCCTCTTCAAAGATGGTTTCTATGTCCACAAACGCATCAGAGCCTTCCCGACGTTCTCTCGGCGGGTCATTTTGCAATACCCGCATCCCGAAGGTTTCGCACAAAGCGGCTACGCCTGAACCCGTATTTCCCACACCGACGATTCCCATGCAATTTCCCTTCAGAGATTTTCCGGTTCGGTTGCTCCAGAATGAAAGTGCGGCAGCCACGTACTGCACCACGGAACCGGCGTTGCACCCCGGAGCATTTGTCCAGGTGATACGGGATTCTTTACAATATTTTTCATCGATATGATCGTGGCCGATGGTGGCCGAAGCGATAAAACTGATCGTGCTTCCGGTCAGCAATTCGGCATCACAGCGCGTCCGTGTGCGAATAATCAGGGCATCCGCTTCTTTCAAGTCCTCCGGAGAAATGTTCGCTCCATTTTTATACAGGGTCGAAGCATAGGGTTCCAGTACGCTTTTAAGGAAAGGGATTTTGTCGTCGATGACTATTTTCATGTGTTCTCTTTCAAGGTCGAGAAAGGACATGGAGGATAACAATGGAAAATCGTATCCTATTCAAATTCCCCGGCAGCGAAATACAGGCGCAGGAAGCCATTCCGTCACGAGGTCTTTTTTGCTGCCGCATCTGATTCCTATGGCAGCACCGGCCCTTCTATGCTGGTACGGACAAGTGGCTGGATGACAAGAGTTTCTTTGTACCAGCATAGAAGGACCTCTCGACGGT
>JBBSAR010000398.1:0-4476 GCA_038252125.1 Desulfatiglandales bacterium | reverse complement strand
GGCAGTGAGTCTGCGAACAGCCCCGGCAAGAAGCCTGCGATCAATGGGTTTGAGGAGGTAATCGATGGCGTTGACCTGAAAGGCCCGGATGGCAAATGCATCATAGGCGGTGACAAAGACAACCTGGAGGGGGAAATCAAAACCCGAAAGCACGTCAAAACCGGTGCCCCCGGGCATCTGGATATCCAGAAACACCGCGTCGGGCTGTTCCTTGATGAGTATCCGTCTGGCCTCGTCAACCGTGCCGGCCTCGCCTACAACGACCACTTCCGGGTGAATGGCCAGCAAATCATGCATATTCTCACGAGCCAGGGGTTCGTCGTCCACAATGACGACACGTATCTGTTTCATGATTTCATCAGGGCCTGCTAATCCTGGATACTTTGCTCGCTGTCAATCCGTTTGCCGTAAAACGGCATCCAGTCCGACCAGCTTCGAATTCCGCCCACGTCTCGATAGGTGGTTTGAAAAACCGTTCCCCAGGAGTCGGTGGCGAACACCACCGGCACGATGTCGCCGCTGGTTTCCGAAACCTCCTGCCAACGGCTGGCGGTTATCGATGCAAGGAGAACTCCGCTGCGGTTAATGGGTACGCCCGGGTCCACATTCTCCGGGAGAAGCGTCCATGTGGACCATGTGGCAGTGGAGGTGGTGGTGGACGCTTCGCTGAACCAGACACGCCCCTGGTTGGACAATGCCAGCAGCATGCCTCTCTGGAGGGGATTCCATGCAGCGTCCAAATCCACAATGGCCTCGCCCGCATTGAGCGCCGGCAAGGAGTGTGAGTTCACACCGGTCCAGCCTCCAGACGAGGTCTCCGTAACGGTGCGGATCACCCCCGAGGTGGAAAGGGCCCACACCTGGGTCAGTTTGTCTGCATGGTGGCGCAGGGCGGTGACCCTCGAATAGGAATAGGCTGCATCGTTGCTGACGATCGTTTGCCAAGTCGTCTGCCAGGGCGTGGTCGTGCCCGCAGCGGTGCGAAGGCTGCGGTAGAGATGACCCTCAGAAACCGAAGTAACGGCATAAAGGGAGGGGATTCCGTTCTTATCGGTTGTGACATCCATATCGGAAGCGGTGCCTGACGGGAGAGGGCCCAGCGGGTTGTACACGGTCCAGTCGCTGCCCGAATAAAAGGTCTCGTTTAAGGAACCGGTTGCATCAAGCGTAATCACGGCTGGCAGTCCGCTTCCGTTTTGTTTGAATGCGGCGATGCGTGTACTCCCGGAAGGTGCGTCATTGAGGGATTGATAATAGCTGAACGGCGCCAGCGGAGAGTCGGGGGATGGTCCGGTTCCATCGCGATCCCTGTAGACCAGGCGATTTTCATCTTTGTCCAGGACGAAGACGCCGCTGCGGCCTGACGATGCGGGTGAGCTCGCCACGGCCACGCTGGCGGCAAAATGGGGCGCCCACAGAAAACGCCCGGCCCACGGCCCTAAGAAGCCGTTGCAGTCGCACCCGTGAGTAACACCCACAATACGCCAGGAACCGGTTTCATCCGTTACGAGATGCGGCGAGCCAGAGCCTCCACCGCCCCCTTGAGCACCGGCGACCTGACTGTAATCTGCATTCAGGTCGCGTGACACCTGGCCATAACTTACCAGTCCGTTCTGCCACCATACGTGGTCATCCCGCTTACCCCACCCGGAATAACAACCGTATTCGTCGGCAAAGGGAGGATAGCCGCAAACGCAGTTGTATTCGGCAGCGTTTGAGGGTGGAAGGCCGCAATCACATCCAACAACCGGGGTCAAACACCCCTCGCCGAATACTCCCTTGTCACGTGTATAGTGAGCCACGACTGCATCGGTTTCCTCGCCGGTCCGCCCCCAGGGGGCAAGCGCGGGAAACCCATCAGCAGGTGTTGCCAAATGGGCGATGGCCCAGTCCGAAGTGACATATTCACAGCAGGTCTGCCCATGGGAGGCCACCACCGCGCGGTCGATTTTCATGCGCGGCGTTTCAAACCGGGTGCCGTTGTAGTTGGGATAAAAATAACGATCTGTGAAGTAAGCACTCGCTGCCCCCTCTTGGATCAGACAATGGGCTGCGGTCAGCACATGCTGGGAGTCGATCAGGGTGCCGGTGCAGCCGTTGCTGATGAAGCCCACCGCACCATAGGGGGCTTTGTTCGTATCAGGGAGAAGGTCTGCGTAGCCGCAAACCCCTGCCGGCGGGGGGCTCAGGTCTTTTTGCCAGACCGCGTTGAAATAGACTTCCCCATTGACAACATAGGTATCGATCAGGTTCAGCTCCCAGCCCTGGCTCCAATATTTTTCATTTTCTGAAACAAAATCGCTCCACTTCCAGCCCAAAACATAGTTCCTGTCACCGTTGCCTTTTTGCCAGACCGCGTTGAAATAAACCGCACCGTTGATGACATAGGAGTCGAGGATATCGAGGACCCAGCCCTGGCTCCACATTTTTTCGTTCTCGACGGTAAAGTCAGCCCAAGTCCAACCCAAGGCATAGTTGGTGTTGGCGTTGCCTTCGCGCCACACAGCATTGAAATAGACCGCGCCGTTGACGACAAATGAGTCCACGGCATGCAGGCGCCAGCCCTTGTTCCAATATTTCTCATTTTCATTGTTGAAGTCGGCCCAGCTCCAACCGAGTACATAGTTGTTCGCGGTCTTGCTTGGCTGCCAGGAGGCATTGAACAGAAGCTCGCCACTATACCGATAAGAATCGATGGTCTGCATGATCCAGCCCTTCTTCCAGTAGCTCTCGGTCTCTTTGACAAAATCGGCCCATTTCCAGCCGATGACGTAGTTGTTTTCCGGAGTGTCTGACTGCCATACGGAGCTAAAAAGGACCTCGCCGTTGTAGAGAAAAGTGTCCACGGCATGCAGAATCCATCCGCGTCTCCAATAGATGTCGTTTTCCGCTACGAAATCGGCCCGCTTCCAGGCAATGGCATAATTTCGGTGCACACTGACATGGAATTTTACGATATTTGAGACGGCGATGAGTCCAGTGGCATCATAGGCGCCGACAGCCATATAAAAGGCGGCCCCATCCCACAGGTCGCCGCTGATTTCCGTCAGTCCTCCCAACGGGGCGCTGCTGATGTACGGGAGGTCCGGGTAGGGCGCAAAAAATAATGTATAGTTCGTAGCCCCCTGGGCAGGAGTCCAGGATAATGTGGTCTGGACCCCGTTAAGAGCTACACTCAGAGTAATTGGTCCCGGGGGGTTGTCCGCCAAAACCATTCCGCAAAATAAAAGGCTGCTGACCAATGCCGCGATTGCCATGCGTATTTTCATAAGGTGCTCCCTTTCATCCAGAGACGTTGTTTATCGACTGAGGAACGGTAGAGGATAAAATCGATTTGTGTCAAGATATATTTCTTTCACCACAGGGTGATTTTTTTCTCCGGCATTAAGCACAAAAGATCAAACCTTCAAGCTAACGGGATGATTTGCCGGTGGGTTGTGGAATGTTTTGGAATTTCTCGTCGCCATTCTTCATTACATAAAAGAAGTTTTCAGGCATAGATGTTTCACATTTGTATGTTTTTCCTTTTTAACCGCCAACCGAAACTTAATTGATTCCGTATAAATAATCTTTGTTTTCAAATAGATGATCTGGAATTCCGGCATTGGTATATATTTTGCTTTATAGCCTGAATCGGGTGAAGTTTTTCGCCCGACAAACCCAATAATTGAGTCGGCAATTCAGGCGCCAATGGATCAACTGCTTCGAAAAAATGACGAGCTCAGCGCCATTCTGGCGGTGAGCCGTGTCCTGACCAGTTCCTTCGACCTGGAAAAGAACCTCATGGCGGCCATGAAGATTCTTTCCAGGCGTATCGAGATGCAACGGGGGTGCGTATTCCTTTTGCATAAGCCCACCAAGGATCTTCGCATCGTTCTGCCTATGGTTTGACGCTTGAGGAAATCCGGCGTGGGACGTATCGCATCGGGGAAGGCATCGTCGGCAGGGTGACCGAAACCAAATGTCCCATGTTCATTTCGAAGAATTCGTTTCATCGTAAATACGTTAAGACAAAGTAGCACATGATTTGTTATTGTGAAGAACAAAATAAAAATGGGCTATCAAGACTGGTTTTTCCGCTGCAAGAAAATCGATACGGATGAGGTTTTGAAAACGATCCTTAAGAGGTGATCGCATCGGATCGAGAATTGAAAGGAGTTGAACATGGGAAAGCGCCTGTTGCTTGTGGGCGGGGGCCACGCCCATATGATGGCCCTGGCCGGCAGCCAGGTCCCCGAACCCGATGTGGAAGGGAATACGGAAAATGTCTATACGGTAAAACCGATCGAAAGGCTTCAGGAGGCCCGGGACCGAATTGAAGCGCTACTAATGCAAAAGCCCCTCCGTATCGGAATCGTGGGCGGCGGTCCCTCATCTATCGAAATCGCGGGGAACGTCTGGAGGCTCTGCCGGAATTCAGGGAAAAACGCCGCCGAGATTGCGGTTTTTGCCGGCAGCGCCCTGATGGCCGGTTTT
>JBBSAR010000397.1:0-4481 GCA_038252125.1 Desulfatiglandales bacterium | reverse complement strand
TGATACGAGGCCTCAACAGAATGAAACGGCTGTTCGGTCTCACGCATCTTTGGTCACAACCTTGCTGTTGGAATCCATTATATAAGGAGGTAAAAAATGCCAAAGGGATTGGAAGTGCTGTTGCTGGATGATGAGCCCATTGTGGGTAAGAGGCTCAAACCGGCTTTAGCCAAAATAGGGTGTAACGTGGAGGTTTTTGAAGACCCCAAAAAAGCCCTGGAGCGAATCGATCAGAAAGAATTCGACATCGTGGTAACGGACATTCGAATGGACGAAATAGATGGATTGCAGGTGCTGCAACATGTGCGTAAGGCATCCGAACGAACCAAGGTCATTATGATCACAGGCTATGCCATGATGGCCGTAGCGAGAGAGGCCATGGAAAAAGGCGCGTTTGATTTCATCGCCAAGCCTTTCAAACCGGACGATTTACGGAAGGTTATTGCAAAGGCTGCCAAGGCACTGGGTTCAGACATCGAGTTCGACATTTCAGAGGGCGCCGGATCCTGACTCGGAGGGTGATGGAAAACGTTCAACGCGGAGAGTTATATGCACCCAAACAAAGAAGCCGACGAAGAGCATCCGGCGGGAACAGAGAAAAGTAAAAGCCTCAATGGCCGCTATGAGCGGATTAAGGCGGTGGAAACCGCCAGAGAGGCCCTCCTCTCCCGAAAACGGCTCAGTCTTCGCCTTCAGATCTGCGCCAGTTTTTTCTTTGTCTTCCTTTTCGCGGCCGGCGCCGCCTTTGTACTCAGCTCATCCAACTCCAAAGTAGAAAAGAAACTCAGCTTTCTGGAAATCACCAACGATTTCACCGTAGAAATCATTCAGGCAAGGCGATTTGAGAAAAACTTTTTTCTTTACGCCACCAACTTGAATGACGCACTTGAAAACGTCTACCAGGCCAAAGCCATCTTTGAAAGGAATACCGCGGAGCTGAGTCAGGTCCTTGGCGCGGATAGTTACAAGAAAATGCTATCCAGTCTCAATCGCTACGGCGAGATTTTGGAACGTCTCCTGACCGCGGACGTGGACGCTGAGTCGGGAAATAAGGAGAAAACCAGAAAAGAACAGATGGATATCGAGGTCCGAAAGTCGGGACGTGAATTGGTTTCGCTGGCACAGGATCTCAAGAAGCGGGAAAGGGCCAGCCTGGCCAAATTGTTAGAGCGATCCCGGCAGCTCCATTTTTACTCCCTCCTTTTTCTCCTGGTGTTTCTGGTGGCCAATGCTTCTTTCCTGGGGAGCCGCATTCTGGGTAATGTCAGCCGTTTTACCGCCTATGCCCAGCGTATTGCGTCGGGCAACTTCACCCCCATCACGCCCGCCAAACGTTACGGGGATGAATTTACCGAACTTGCCCTGGCCATCAACCATATGATCCTGGAGCTGGAAAATCGGGAGGCGGTACTGGTTCAATCACACAAAATGAGGGCTGTGGGGACCCTGACCGCCGGAGTGGCCCACGAACTCAACAACCCTTTAAATAACATCACCCTCACGGCCCACATGCTTCTGGAGGATTATGATGAACTGGGCGAGGATGAAAGAAAGGATATGATTAAAGATGTGGTCCATGAGGCCGGCCGATCCAAGAAAATCATCAGCAACCTTCTGGACTTTGCCAGGGAAAGCAGTTCGGAGCTGGAGCCGTTGGCGTTGGATGAACTTCTTCAGGGCACTATCGCGCTGGCTTCCAATCAGATCAAGCTTTCCGGGATAAAGATCCTGTTTCAATCGACCGGAAACCTACCCCGAGTCCATGGCGACAGCCAGCAGTTGCAGCAGGTCTTCCTGAACCTCATTCTCAACGCCATCGACGCTTCCCCCAAGGGAAGCAGGATAGAAGTTCTGGTGCTTCCCGCGGACGACCCGAACTATGTGGCGGTAAAAGTCATTGATTCGGGAACCGGCATTGCCGAACATATCCTCCCTTCCATTTTCGATCCCTTTTTCACCACAAAACCAAAGGGAAGCGGCACCGGTCTGGGCCTGAGTGTGTCCCAGGGGATTGTCGCGAAACACGGAGGACAGATTCGTGCCGCCAGCCAGGATGGAAAAGGCTCCACTTTCACGGTCACCCTCCCCATCACCACCATTCCCGCCAATATCGAGCGATAAGACCTATTTTATCACGGTGTCTTTCGTAAAGGCGTAACCAACCGCAACCCCTGATAAGCAGAAAGCATAAACCAGAAAGGATGCCATGAAGGCATCGGGGCCCCGTGAAGAAAGGGGATAGAGGGACTGCATCAGAATGCCCTGACCCTGAAGAAAAAAGGCGGGACCGATCATGGTAAAGAAATTAATCCCCGTCATCGCGGTTCCCGCCATGGAAAGGGGCATGCTTTCTTTAATATGCACATACATCAAGGCAGCGGTTGCCCTGAAAAACCCGAGGCTCACAAACAGGAGCGCCAACACGGCAAACCCCGTTCCGATGGGAAGGCCCGCAAAAAGCAGCATAATAAGAATCAAAATCACCAGCCCGCCGGCAACGATCCATTTCCGCGTCTTAAAAAATCTGTCCGACAAGGCGCCCCAGACCGGTGGGCCAAAAATCGCCCCCAAATTCATGAGAAAGATCAGGTGACCCGCGTTCATGACGCTCATCCCCATCACCTCCGTCAGATATGGCCCTGCCCATAGCGTCTGAAATGCCGCATAGATTCCATAACTGATGAAACTGCCCATGGAAATAATCCAGTAGTCTTTCTGTTTGAAAAGAAAGAGCAGCCCCGCAAAAGCACCTTGCCTATCCCGGGGCATCTCTTCAGGAAGAACGGATGGCTCTCCGGGTGGATTGTCCCTCACAACAACATAGAGGGCCACAACAAGAACAACGTTCACCATCGCAATAATTCCAAAAGCAGATCGCCATCCAACCGCATGAACGAGAAAAACCATGGGCGTTGTTGCCGCCATATTCCCAACCGTTCCGATGGAAAAAATAGCTCCGGCAAGTGTTGCGAATGTAGAGGGCTTGAACCACACGGTCATGAGCTTGAGTGTCCCCATAAAATTGCAGGCCATGCCCACGCCAAGAAGGATACGCCCTAACAACCCCATCTCCATGGAATGGGCGTTGGCGAAAACAAAGGCGCCAGCAATGCCCAGGAGGGAAAGTCCCGTCATCATTCGCCTGGGTCCGATGCGGTCGAGAAGAATGCTGATGGGGATCTGGGTCAGCGCAAACGCGTAAAAAAAGGAGGCGCTGATGGTTCCGAGACTCTTTGTGTCGAGGGAAAGATCCACGAGAAGATCGTTTGCGATCACCGCGTTGGAAGCTCGGTAGAACTGGGACAGGAAGAAATTGGATGAGGTAATGAAGAAAATGAACCAGCGACGGGACATAAGAACCATTTCACATTGAAAATTGAGGGTTATCGAATCTTATTTAAATTGCCTGGCAACCACGTACGGATCTGAAATCCATTCCGTCACGAGGTCCTTTTCACGGCATGAGATTGCATTCCTGCAATAAGAGCCTATTTTATCACAGCGTTCAGGGCAGCTTGCCAGGGTCTGCGCAATCTTCTACGACCCCGCTGATTAAGCGTTAAACAAATGAAATCCAATATCTGAAACCGGAGACTTCTGATTTGCGTTTTTCCTTTTTTCTCACTGTTTTCGTAACCCTTTACAGCCTTCTCCACTTTTACGCCTACCTGAAGATAAGGGCCGCCTTTTCTTCGAACAAAATCTTTCTTTCGCTACTCGCCCTGTTCATGATCTTCATGATCGTATGCCCCATCCTCGTTCGCATCCTTGAAAGGGGCGGCAGTGAAAGACTGCCGGAAGTTCTGGCCCACATTGCGTATACGTGGATGGGGCTTCTGTTTCTTTTTGTGTGCAGCGCCTTTTTGCTGGACCTTTTCCGAATGTTATTGTCTCTTTCGGCCTGGATTTTCCACAAGGCGCCCGGCGCGTGGAGATTCTCGCCCCAAACGCTCTTTTATGTCGCCGCGGCCTTTGCTGTTGGAATTGGAGCGTATGCCTATTTTGAAGCCTTCCATATTACCACGGAACATCTTACCATCGAAACCTCAAAGATATCCCGAGAACAGGGAAGGCTGAGGATTGTTCAGATTTCCGATGTGCACTTGGGTCTGATCGTGCGGCACGGAAGGTTGAAAAACATTCTGAGGAAAGTGGAAGAGGCAAAACCGGACATCCTGGTCTCAACGGGGGATCTTGTGGATGGACAAATCGACAATATCAGCTCCATGGCAAACAGGTTCCGTCAAATCAATCCACCATATGGAAAATTTGCCGTTACCGGAAACCATGAATTCCATGCGGGGATTGCGCATGCCCTGGCCTTTGTAAAGGCGGCCGGATTCACGCTCCTGCGGGGAGAAAAAGTGGATATCCCCGGCGTCATCACCATCGTCGGGGTGGATGATCCAATCGGGCGACGTAACGGCTCACCCGAAAACGCCACGGAAGCCCGCTTGCTTTCAGGCCTTCCAAAAGATCGC
>JBBSAR010000396.1:0-4481 GCA_038252125.1 Desulfatiglandales bacterium | reverse complement strand
TGGGACGACGGTCTGCCCCCGGGTGATGTTTCGCTGGTGGTCCAAAGCGGTATGTTGTCCGGAGGGTTCCTTATAGACCTGATGTCCCATGGCATCATGGGAATAAGCAAGGTCTGCTCCATCGGGAACAAGGTCGATGTGGATGAATGCGATCTTCTGGAATATTTGATAGAAGATGGTCACACTCGTGCCATAGCCCTTTACATTGAATCGGTCACGGATGGTCGGCGATTTTTGAAGGCTTGCAGGAACTCGGGAAAACCGATCGTCCTCCTTCAGGGGGGAAGAAGTGAAAAGGGGGCCGCGGCCGCCATGAGCCATACGGCTAGCCTTGCGGGAGACGGGGCCGTGTTGAGCGGCGCCATGGACCAGGCGGGCGTGGTACGAGCTGACGACTTCAATCAGATGATGGATTTGGCCAGGAGCCTGGCCGTTTATCCCGGACCTCTGAAACGAAAGAGCGGACGGGTGGCCGTCGTGACATTCAGCGGGGCCGGGGGTATTGTCTCGGCCGATTTTCTGGACCGATTCGGACTGGAACTGGCCGATCTTTCTGAGGAGTCCCGCACCATCTTAGAGGGAGTGTATCCCGAGTGGATGCCTGTGACCAATCCGATCGACCTGTGGCCCGCCATAGAACGATCGGGGATTGAGAAGGCTTACGGGGAATCCATCCGGGCGGTCTGTGACGACTCCGGGGTAGATGCCGTTCTTTTCCATATCTTTCTGGGAGGATTGGCGTTGAAGTTCAACCTTCAAAATGCGATGGAAGCCGTCCGGGCGGCGGGAAAACCAGCCTTTTTCTGGCTGTTGGGCAAAAAAGATCTTGCCGAGGCCTTCCAAAGGGAAGCGAGAGACCTCGGGGTTCCCGTATTTCGGGAACTGTCTCGGACCGTTGAATGCATGGCCGCGGTCCTCTCTCGGAAGACGGGAGAAAGATAGAAAACGTTCCGCTCTTCCCGGATTGGCGTGAGGGATCTGTTTCATTGGCGCCTGGTTTCTGTTTGCTTGCTCCCCTGAAACCTGAACACTGAAACCTGAAACCGAAAAACGCTATTTACTCAAACAAGCGCAGAAAGGCTTTTGTGGGTGGTGTCATGTCGACTTCCTTCGGGAAAACCACATCGGTCTGTATGAGGATGGGACCTTCCTTCAAGGTCATGGGTTTGAGGAGACCCAACTGGGCCTCCAGTCGGATTTCCGGCTTGTAAAGAAAAGATATACCGCGACCTTTGATGATGTACTCCTTAATAAACTCAACGCTTTCCGCCTCCATCAGAACCGACGGCTTTATGCCGTGGGAACTGAGCAGGGAGAGGATGGCATATCTGGACCCCGACCCATCCTCCCGAATGATGATGGGCTCGTTCTTCACGTCCTGAAATCCGACTTCCTTCATGCCCGCCAATCGGTGACTGGTTGGAACCACAAGGCAGAACTCCTCTTTTGAATAGGGAACCACGCTTAGTTTGCTTCGAAAAGGGATTCGACCGATGACTCCCAGATCGTATGCATGGGATATCACGCCATCGGCAATTTTTGTTGAACTGCCCACCTTGAGGAATACCTTGACGCCGGGATACTTTTCCTGAAAACGCGAAAGGAGTCCCGGCATGAGGTGTCTTGCAAAACTCCTCGTGGTGCCTATGGTCAGAGAACCATGGGAAAGATCGGCATGGCCTTTCAAGACGTATTCCATCTCCTCCACGATTTCAAATACCCGTTCGGCGTAGCCGAAAAGAACCCTGCCCGCATCGGTCAGTTCAAGCCCCTTTCCATAGCGTGTAAAGAGCTTTAGCGCCAGATCTTCTTCCAGCGATTTGATCTGCATGGTCACCGCCGGCTGGGTGATATACAGGGCCTCGGCGGCCTTGGTAATACTTTTTTCCCGGGCCGCCAGAAAAAAATACCTGAGCTGATTCAGGTTGATTCGCATTCTTTATCCCATAAGCATATCTTCTGCAGCATAAGAAAACCTTATGACTTTATAAGAACAATTGCTTTGACAAGTCAACAACAAAAAGAACAATAATGAACCCAATTCAAAATTTTAACGCTAAACTCCCTCCGTCCCGGAGGCCGAAATCGTAAGGATTTCCATGGTCCCTCATCGCGACATGTTCTGGCAGATCGACTCCGTCTGGCTTTTTTACATCCTGGCAGCCCTGGCCACGGGGCTTTTCCTTGCAGGTATGGCAGCCCATATCCAGGTCTGGAAAAAAACAGCCAAATCCCCCGGGGTTTCCTTTTCAGGGGAGGCACTCAAAAAAATGATCCTCGATGTCTTCCTGGGACGGCGTGTTCTTCAGGGAGATGTGGCGGCAGGCCTGATGCACCTCCTGATCTTCTGGGGCTTTCTGCTTCTTTTTGCGGGCACCAGCGTGCTGGCCGTTCATCATTACGTCTTTTCCTTTCTCTCGGGGACGGCCCACCTGGTCTTTTCCCTGATCATGGAAGTGGCGGGCCTCATGCTCCTTTCGGGGATTTTGTGGGCGCTCATTCGCAGATACCTCCAGCGCGTCTCCCGGCTTGAAAGACGGCTGGAGGATGCCATCGTTCCCTTATGGCTCCTGGTTATTGTGCTTTCGGGTTTCGTGCTGGAAGGCGCGAGGCTGTCGGCGCAGCAACCGGCATGGGCCGCGTGGTCCTTTGCAGGCTGGTGGGTAGGCGGCTTTTTCACACCCGTCACAGCCGAGGCGAACTACCCATTTCTCTGGTGGCTGCACACCCTCCTCTGCCTTGGTTTCATTGCCGTGATTCCTTATACCAAACTGTTTCATGTCGTGGGGGCGCCCGCAAGCATCTATTTTCAGGACGCTTCAGGGACCAAAGTATCGGGGATGGAAGACGGGGCGGGGGAGTTTGATCTGGGGGATGCCATCTTCTTTGACGGCTGCATGCGATGCGGCCGGTGCGTTGCGGCCTGTCCTTCCGCCGGCGCGGGGGAACCTTTCGCGCCAAGGGATTTTGTACAGGCCATGCGGCATGCGTTGTGGCGGAAACACTCCCCGGTGGGAGATATCCGGTTCCTGAGCCGCAACGAATCGACAAAAGTGGATGAAAACTTCTGGTACTGCACCACCTGCCGTGCCTGCCTGGAGGTCTGTCCGGTCTACGGCGCCGTCTTTGAGGCGGTAACCAGAAAAAGGGTGCTGGCCGTTGAAGAAGGAACGTTTGTGCCGCCGCTTATGAGCCAGACCCTTGAAAAGCTTTTCAAATACAATAATCCCTGGGAGTCCTCCAAGAGCAAGCGGGGGGCCTGGGCCAAGGAGCTGGACCTGACCGATCTCACCAAAAAGGGGGCGGAAGCCGATTTGTGCTACTTTGTGGGATGCACCACCTCCTTTGACGACACGGCGCAGGTAATCGCCCGATCCTTCTCGGAAATCCTTCATACAGCCGACGTCCATTTCGGCATCCTGGGGAAGAAGGAGCCCTGTTGCGGAGACATCGCTCGGAGGGTAGGCGAACTGGGGCTGTTTGAAGAACAGAAAGAGGGGTGCGAGGAGATCTTTGACAAATACGGCATTACGGAGGTGGTCACGTCTTCGCCCCACTGTTTTCATACCTTCAGGAATGAATATCCGGATGCCCCTTTCAGGGCCCGCCATTATACCCAGGTCCTGCGGGAGCTTATAGCGGAGGGGAAGCTTTCTTTAAAAAAGGGCCTGGAAGCGACGGTGACCTACCATGACCCCTGTTATCTGGGACGTCACAACCGGATTTTTGATGAACCGAGAGAAATTATCCGGGCCATTCCCGGAATCAAACTGGTGGAGATGGAGCATTGCAGGGAAAACAGCCTCTGTTGCGGAGGCGGCGGCGGAAGGATGTGGCAGGACCTGCAGGGCGAGGTGAAGATGAGCGAGGTTCGCATTCGGGAGGCTGAGGCTACGGGCGCCGAGATCCTGATCACCGCTTGCCCTCTGTGCCTCATCATGATGGAAGATGCGCGCAAGGCCGCAGGGTTGAAAGAACCCTTCCGGGTCATGGACCTGAATGAGCTGGTTTTGCAGGCAACCGTTTCAGAGCACGAATCACACGAATTACACGAATAAATAAGGAGGTTCAGGATGAACGAGGTTCTGATACTGGGAGAAGTAAAAGAGGGCGCCTTGAATACGAGGACACTTGAATTGTTGGGCGCGGGCAAGAAACTGGCCGATGAAACGGGCGGTGACTTTTCCCTGCTCTTGATGGGGGACGGGATTTCCGGAGTGGCCGATCAGGCCCTCTCTTTCGGACCGGCCAGGGTCTATAGGGTAGAGCATCCCCTGCTGCAGGGCTTTCAGGCCGATCTGTGGCTCAAGGCCCTGGAACAGGCCTGCGGTGAGATCAAACCGAAAATCCTTCTCATGAACCACGGGTTTGTGGGAATGGAATTGGGTCCGAGACTGGCCTGCCGCATGAAATCCGGGCTGACCACCGATTGTATTGAACTGTCCATCGATCCGGCGGACGGACTCCTTCTCAGGACCAAG
>JBBSAR010000395.1:0-4499 GCA_038252125.1 Desulfatiglandales bacterium | reverse complement strand
GAGCCCACAGGACGGGCAAATCAAAGGCGGGACCGGTCCAATGCGCCCGCTGCCATAAAGAAGTCGCCGTCCAATACTTGCCGAGTGTTCACTCCCTCAATGAGCTTGGCTGCGGCGACTGCCATGCCGACATCCACAGCCATTGGCCCTGGCAAGGGGACAAGCGCAAATATCTCCGTGCTTGGGCATGTGAAGGTGGCGAAGGTGAAAGGGCTTATGTCTCCAGCGTGGATCTCGCCGATTTTCATGGGGCAAGACACTGACGGTTGCTGGTTATCTCAAACGTTGGAATTATTACAATGAAAAAAAAGATACTCGACCGTTATTCACGCACCACGGACAATAAAGTCGTGATAGATATTGCTGCCGGGAAGGTAGGGGATCTCTATAATGACTTAGACAAACATGCACCGTTTAGGAAAAAAGAACTCGATCAGGATCTTGTAGAATATCTTATTGATTCTGTAAGCAAAATTGGGAAGGAGGAGTTTGTCGTACAATTTCGCTTGGCGGTATTAACTGATATTAGCCTGAAGTCTCGTATAAAAAGGAGTATCCATAATTATTTCCAATATCTAAAAGTGCTTGAACTTCGTGAGTTGGCGAGAATGGCACGGTCCTCTTTCATCCTCTTTTCTATTGGGATTGTATTTCTTTTCATGTCAGTGTGGACCAACCAAAAAATTGCAGGCCATGACGGCGTTATAACCCACGTTTTTGCGGAAGGAATCACTGTAGCTGCATGGGTGTCTTTGTGGAGTGCTCTTACAAATTTTCTTATAAACTGGGTTCCGCATCACCAGCAGTTTAAAATGTATGAACGGATTTCCAGGACAGAAATTTTTTTTCATGAGCCAACCGAGAGTAATCTTTGAAATAATAAATGAGAAAAGTATGTTTTTCTCATTTCTGGCGTCAAATTATCAGTATTTATCAGCCATTATAATAAGTATTGGGTGATAATTCAACAAGTTGACCAATAAACCGCTCCTCTCCGGCTGGGGGTGACTTCCCACGTTTTCTGCTTCCTCTTAAGCCCTGTAGGGATCCATCAAAAGGAGTACGTTTTTCATACTCGGCGTGCATAAATTTTCTGGGCACTTTTCTTGCTTTCTCTCTTTAGATTTCATAGAATTGACTTATCTGCGAAAGAGGATTTCTTTATTTAACGCCTAAAAAAGTACAGAGGTGTCCAAGCTATGACAGACAAAGAATCCCTCTCCCCTCTCACTCTCGACTCCCCAGCCAAGTACCGCATCAATGTCCGGGGCTGTCTCGAAGAGAAATGGTCACTTCGGCTGGTCGCTATGCAGGTCTCTATGAATATTCCACGACACATTCCACTGCTTTTGACCACATTATTGATGCTGGCGTTGGTCATACCGATCAATGCCGAACTGGTGGAGTAGGGGGCGTCAGGTTCAAGGTTAAGCGAATGGCCTTGAACCGAAAGACTTTGAAACGTTGGTGCTAACAGCTCCCAACAACCCAAAGCCCAGAATCTTAACGTAACAAAGGAGACCAGAATGAAACGTACAAAACAGCACTATTTTGTAATGTCAATCCTTGCAGTGGCAGCGCTTCTTTTCACCGCATTTGCGGCGAGTGCGGAAACAGCCGCGCAAATTGACCGCGATGCCAACAGCGCCCTCGCAAAGCTCTACGCAGGATCTCCAGCAGCCAAAGATCTTTCTCGGGTGGCAAGAGGGATCCTTGTTTTTCCCAATGTGGTCAAGGGCGGCCTGATTGTCGGCGGCCAGTACGGCACGGGAGCCCTCCGTGTCGGCGGCAAGACGGTTGGTTACTATAATACTGCCGCCGCGTCCTATGGGCTCCAGGCCGGAGCGCAAACCTTTGGATATGCCATGTTCTTTATGACAAAATCTTCCCTTGAGTATCTCAAGAAGAGCTCCGGGTGGGAGGTTGGCGTCGGGCCAACCGTCGTCGTCGTTGATGAGGGGCTGTCCCGCTCACTCAGCACGTCGACCGCCAAGGACGACATCTATACTTTCTTTTTTAGCCAGAAGGGCCTGATGGCAGGCCTAAGCGTAGAGGGCACCAAGATTACTAAAATCCATCCGGATAAGTAGGTAGTTGTTCAGTCTCAATCAGCGTTGTCCGGTTCCGTAAAAGGGAGGGGCGCTTCAAGGCAACTTCTGGGCCGGACAACACTGAGCCTCGATGCATCCTTCGAGTGATGACTTCGATAGACCTGTCGCGTGGAGTGTGAATATACCCTTCTTTCGTTTTCCTGTTTTTGTGACAAATTAATTTTTTTATTTCAACTCCTTTCTAAGGAATCTCTCTGCCGTCAGCCTTTTTCTGCTGAGCGCAGCACCGGAGAATTCGGCCTTCATGAAGGACAAGGAATCGGATATCGGAATCCCAGAGCGCATTGGCTGGTCATTTATATCATGGTACCTCACTATCCTCTTGAGTTATGAAGAAAGTTGGAGGATGATGATCTTATACTCAAACTTTCTTAAAATTAAGAGATATGTGACTTTTTATTGATTGCAGTGTTGTTTTGATGTCGTCTTTTCAGGAGCCAGCCATGCCCGCCTCTTCATCCGCCAATGCCGCTGGAATCACTCCTATGCCCACTCCACCACATCCCCTGCAGTCCGCTCGCCGGAACTGGCGTTTTGCCTGGATCGTGCTGCTGGCCGGTCTGATAATCACCGCCACGGCAACCCTGTACTTGAAATCAAATGTGGAATGGATTGCATCCCGGGAATTTACCTCTCAGTGCCACGAGCTGCAGAATAAAATTACAGAACGGCTTGCGGATCATGCTCGCATCCTGCAGGGCGGCGCGTCCTTATTTAATGCATCCGACAGGGTCACGCGCGAAGAATGGCATTTTTTTACCCAATCCCAGAAGATCGAGCAGCAATTCCCCGGTATTATGGGCATTGGCTTTTCGCCTCTGATCCCGCGTGCAGAACTGACCCGCCACATTGAGGAGATTCGCCGTCAAGGTTTCCCGGAGTATAGGGTGAAACCGGAGGGTGAGCGTGAGGTTTATGCCCCTCTCATCTATCTGGAGCCGTTTTCTGGCCGTAACCTGCGGGTCTTAGGTTATGACCCGTTCTCGGAACCGGTGCGCCGGGCAGCCATGGAACAGGCACGGGATACAGGTGCTGCCGCGCTCTCCGGTAAAGTTGCCTGGGTCCAGGAAACCGACAAGGAAGTTCAAGCCGGTACCTTAATGTACGTCCCTGTCTATCGTCATGCCATGCCCACAGATTCAGTGGAACAGCGCCGTGCCGCAATTTATGGCTGGATTTCCAGTTCCTACCGGATGAACGACCTGATCCAGGGAATAGTAGGTGACCGCAAGCTGGAAAAAGAAAAGCAGCTTCACCTTCAGCTCTTCGATGGCGTGCAACCTTCGCCTCAAGGTCTGCTCTATGAATATCTCCCTACGAAGGATGGGGATCAGAGGCTCCGCCCTGATGTGCGCTTCGCTCGACAGATTCCGGTTGATTTCAATGATCATCGCTGGACACTGCGTGTGACCCAAACCGGCGCCGGCTTCTTTACGAGGGAATACATGAGCGCCTGGCTGATCATGGTCGGCGGTACGCTCATCACGTTCCTGCTGCTCGCCCTGATCCGTGTTCTCCTCAATACCCGTGCCGAGGCGCAACGGATGGTGGAGGAACGGACCAGCCAACTCACCAGAATCATGCAGGAACTCAGCATCATACTCGAAAATGTCCCAATCGGAATTGCCAAGGTCATTGACAGGAAGCAGGTCTGGGTGAACCGCAAGATAGAAGATATGTCTCAGTATTCAAAAGAGGAGATGGAATTTCAGACGATCAGGCAACTGTACCCATCAGATGAGGCATACGAAAAAATGGGGCGGGAGGCATATCCGCTCCTGGCTCAGGGCCAGGTATTTGAAACAGAGCAGGAATTGCTGAGAAAAGATGGTGAGCACATCCTGACCAGGTGTATTGGCAAGGCCCTGGATCCACAAGATCCGTCCAAGGGCACCATCTGGCTGCTCGAGGATATCACCGAGCGCAAGGAGGCGGAGGAGAAGATCCGCAAGAGTAAACAGCAGTATGACAGCTTGGTCTCTAAGATCCCAATTGGTATATATATCCTGCATAGTACGCCGGATGGAGCATTCACTCTCGACTACGTCAGTCCCAGGATGGCGGAAATGCTCAACGTGAGTGTCGAAAGCCTCCTGGCAGATAGTAAACTCATAGTCCAATCGCTTTACCCGGATGAGAGGGATGTATTTGTCACATTGAATCAGGAGGGAATTCAACAACGGCGACCATTTGATTGGCAAGGTCGGGTTGTGGTCAAGGGAGCGGTTAAGTGGATGCACATTGCGTCATCACCAGAACCACTGGAAAACGGGGATGTTTTATGGCATGGTATCGTTGTCGACATCACCGAGCGCAAGCAGGCGGAGGCCGCGCTTAAAGAGAGCGAGGAGAAGTTCCGCACCGTGGCGGATTACACCTACGGTTGGG
>JBBSAR010000394.1:0-4503 GCA_038252125.1 Desulfatiglandales bacterium | reverse complement strand
GCTGGTACCTGGTCCTTCTGATGCGGACTGAACAGGCGCCCCGTAACACCCCCGGGCAGAACCGCGGCCACTTTATCCTCATCCGCCATGTCGGCAACCATGCGGAGTGAAGCGGAAATGGTTACGGCAAACGGATTATTGGGATCAAAGAGGCCTCGGTACAAAGTTTCTCCGGATCCCCCCATGGGCATAGGCCCGCTTCCCAGGAGTTCTTTCCCCAATCCATTTCTTCGAATCGGACTGACCAATTCAAGGGTATGCACTTTTCCCCATGTCCAATCATTCGGGTCTTTGCCGAACTTCGCCATGAGCCGGGCCTTGGCCTTCAATGCCGCTTGATGGAAAAGATCGTTGAGGCTTTCCACTTTTTCCTTTGTCCTCGTGTTATCAAACCACTTGGAAGAACCGTTAAGAACCATCTTTTCCAACCGCTCCTGCCAGAAATACCAGTCATCCAAAAAGGTGTCGGTTGTTTCTTTACCCAGCTCGTCCTCAAAGACCATCCTCGCAAAATCGAGGTAGGTGGCCTGAAAAATCGTGGGAGCCGCGCTGTCCGGCCTGTCCGTGAAATCCCAACCGGCTAAAATCCTCCCCATTTCTTCCGTGTCTTCCCGCTCCATGAGTGCCTTGGCCATGATCGGGGCAATCTTTTCCGCCAGGAGATTTTTCTCGTCCCGCTGATATTGCCAGTGGTCATCCACGCTTTTCTTCCCCGGACTGTTCAGAAGTTCCATCAGTCTTCGGTATCGATAGGATGAGGAGAAATGAGAAGAGTAGTAATAGGGGTAGTCGCCGGCAATGACTTTATGATTGCAGGTCCCGACCCACCCCTTATCGGGATTCGTGCTGTGGGGCATCTGGGATTGTGGAATCCAGCCTTTCCAGTTGTCGTCGCTGTCAACCACCCTGTATGGAACCGTACCGTCATTATTGGAACGAATGGGAAGCTTTCCACTTGCCCGGTATCCGATGTTCCCTGACGTGTCGGCAAAGACCCAGTTGAGACAGAGCATGGGGACATTCTCAAGGGCCTTGTGCATTTCATACACTGATTTTGCCGTTAAGAATTGAAAAGTTCCGATACTGTCGCCCATGGTTTCGACAGGGGCCCAACGCAGAGTAAGAACCTTGTCCGTTTTAAGACCTTTCAGAACGTGTGAAACCACAGGCCCTCTCTTCGTAGCCCTGATTTTGATCTCTTCCTCGCGAAATCCCCCGGGTGCCTTTTTGTCTTTTATCTTAAGCTTTTCCTGTATCACCTGAAAGGGGTGGGAAACCTTCCCTTCCAGATAGTGGTCGGGTTGGGCCGGGTCGATCGTTTCCACATACAGGTCCTGCATATCTCCATAATTGTTTGTCATTGCTACGGAAATCCAGGAAGTTCTCCCGATGGAAAATCCCGGAAGTCCCGGCACATTGGCCCCTACAACCCGGAATTCAGGCGTTATCATGCCGATGGGATACCACACGCCGGGCAGAATCCTTGTATCCATATGAGGATCTCCCGCCAGGACAGGTTTCCCTCCGGAAGAGAGTGCGGGGGAAACCGCCCAGTTATTGCTGCCCACCCGAAGAACTCTGTCGCCGGTCATGGCCAACAGCTTTTCGTAATGGGAAGGAAAAAGTCCCCGGGAAACTCCGGGCGCCCGTAGGGGCTGATCGCCCGTATCAGAGGGATCATCAGGATTGATGTTCAGGGGCATGATCTCCATTGCCTTGTCGGGACCCACCGCTTCAATGAGCATCTGAGCGACCACTTCGGTTTGCATGTTGGCCGAGGTGGAAAATCCCAGATAGTATAAAATGGACAATGAATCGGCCACGGTCCATGTCTCAGTCTTGATCCCCGCAAGTTTGAATTCCAGTTGGGCGTCCTTTGGGCAGTCCTTTATGAAGGCGTTTACGCCATCCACATACCACTGGAAATAGTCACGGGTCCGCGGGTCCAGGATAGCCTCCTGTTTTTTCGCGATACGATGAAGTCCGATGGTTCGCATGCGCACATCAAGAGCCTTGCCCTTTTCTCCGGCCAATTCACAGATGCGCCCCTGGGCGAAGAGCCGGGTCAACTGCATCTGGAAAAGCCTGTCCTGTGCCGTGACAAACCCCTGCGCCATAATGGCGTCGTGGACATTTTCCGCATAGATATAGGCCATCCCCTTTTCATCCCGTTTAACGGTGGCGGATTTCTCAAGACCCGGCAGGATCAGTTCCCCATCCTTCTGGTAATCGTTCAGGTAGGGCAGAAGCAGCTTCACGGCGAAATAGGCAACCACCAGAAATACAAATACAAAAGAGAGTCGCTTTATCCATTTCATGGAATTTTCTCCATTTATTGAGTATCGTTCCGTCATCATTGCCCAAATTTTCCTCTACGTCAATAGGATCGCTCATTTCAGCAATTCTCATTATGGATTATCTCTAATCTGCGGCTATGGCCGGTTGCAGGCAAAAAGACATGATGAGAATTACCGCTCATTTTGTTGACATTCTCCCCTGGATGAAGATATTTTAGGGTAAGCTATCTTGATAACAAGAGGAATAGAGGATGAGAAAATATTACAAGGAGAGATTTGAAGCACAGCGTCGCATCGCTTCCAAAGTAGCCCTGAGCACAGAGGTCAATGAAATCCTGGAAAAACTTCGAGAAGAAGCCAAGGCATTGGTGCCTTCAGCCATGGAGGTGTGCATCCTCATGATAGATCCCGATGCCCCGAAATACACCCGTCCCCTCCAGTGCGCACTCTATGACCGGCCGGCAAATTGCCTTTCCTGCAAAAGAAACCGCAGCGCGGTGAAAAAGGCCCTCGACAGGAGAAAGGGGGTCGTCATTTCCAGCAGTGAACCGATCCGACGTCCCGATGGAACCCTCATTCAAACGGGTCCTGAAATGGCCCTCCCCATCTTCGTAAATGACGAAATCCTTGGCATAATCAACCTTGTCTCCAGGCCGGGAACAAAGTTCACGAGAAAGGATTTCTATCTCATGCGTGACCTCTCGGAAACTGCCGGAGATATTATTCTTAGAACCAAGAAGCAGTGGGAGATAACGCAGGACAAGATAAAGATCAGCCAGATGCTTGCTCATTTATCTCCGTTTGTTCCCCAATCCGTGCGGCGTATTGTGGAACATCATCCCGAAATGCTCAATCAGGAAAAAAAGAACATGGAGGTCACGGTCCTGTTTCTGGATCTCGAGGGGTACACCCATTTGAGTACCAAGCGACCGGAAACCGAGGTCAACGAGATGGTGGAAAAGATGTTCTCCAGTTTTGTGGATCCCATCCACAGATCCGGAGGAGATATCAATGAGACCGCGGGCGATGGATTGATGATCATATTCAAGAACGACGATGCCGTAACCAATGCAATCCATGCGGTGAAAGCCGCCTTTGATATCCAGAGAATCAACATGGATCTGAATAACCGATTGAGCAATCAGTTTGATCCCATCAATGTCAACATAGGGATCAATTCGGGAACCGCCCTGGTGGGCATGACGCGATTCAAAGGATCACTGGACACCCGCATGACCTACACGGCAACCGGAAACGTCACCAACGTTGCGGCACGGTTGGCCGATTATGCCAAGGGAGGCGATATGATCATTGGTGAAGGCACAAAAAAGATGATCGAGGGTCTGTGGCCGGTTTTTGATCTGGGAGAAGTGCATTTGAAAGGGATCGATGACCCCGTACGCATCTATTCCCTCAAGGAAAGGACATCGACTCCGCAACCCTTGTCCTCCGCCTCCCGCGCCACGTGAAACGGAAATCTTTCATTCACATTGCCCGCGACCAGGCAGGAACCGCGGTTCTGGATTTTCTCTGCCGGCGGTTCACCTATCATCATCGGGACCAATGGGAAGGCCTGATTGGGGGCGAAAAGGTCCTGATCAACGGCAGACCCTGTGTTCCAGAAACCATTCTCGAATCCGGCGACTCCTTGGAATATTTACAGACTGAGGGGGAAGAACCTCCTGTAAACACCAATTATTCCATCGTTTTTGAGGATCGGACATTGCTTGTGATCAACAAGCCAGGCAACCTTCCCTGTCATCCAGGGGGGCGATACTTCGCAAACACCCTCTGGGGTCTTCTCAAAACCAAGACCGGGGGAGAACCCTTTTTTTTCGTAAACAGGATAGACAGGGAAACCTCCGGTATTGTTCTGCTCGCAAAAACGGCAGCCGCCGCAAAAAATTGTCAGAGGCAGTTTCAGTCGGGCGCCGTCCGGAAAATCTACATGGTGGTCGTGGAAGGCGATTTCCCCTCCGGGCGGCTTTGCGCGGAGGGTTGGGTGTCCCGGGACGAGACCAGCCCTATCAGGAAGAAACAGCGTTTTTCTCCCATGGACTCCGAACTGGATATTCCGGGCGAGAGTCAACAATGCCTCACGCGATTCCGTCTGATAGACAGATGCCGAGGAAGGTCCCTCGTATCCGCATGTCCCGAAACAGGCCGCCTGCACCAGATTCGCGCAACCCTTTCTTCCTTGGGATAT
>JBBSAR010000393.1:0-4504 GCA_038252125.1 Desulfatiglandales bacterium | reverse complement strand
GTGACCACCCTGAAAGTGATTTCAATAAAAAAGGCTGCTCCTACAATTGCGAATAGAAGCCAAAGCTGTCCGGGTGAAGTCTGTCCGGTCTGCCAGATCAGACACCCCAATGCACCAAGGCAAAGTCCGAGCCCTATTAGCGAGACCGAGCGCTTGCTCCGTGTCTCGTCCGCCAGTAAAGCGTTTGCGCCGTTAACCGCCGCAAAAATGATAAGGAATCCGGCACTACCCATGGTCGACATACTGGAGAGGTCGGCCAGATTGGCGATCAACAGGGTAACTCCTGATGTAATCAACAACCCCTCAATTGGTTTTCCCCATGTTTTTGTTTCCAATATGCTTGGAAGCTCTCCGTCTTTTGCAATGATATAACTCAGTCGGGCCGCACCGTAAATCGTGGCGTTGATGGCCGAACCCGTTGAAAGCATGGCTGCGATGGCAATCAAGACGAATCCTGTTTGCCCCAGGAACGGCCGCGCCGCTTCAGCCAGTGCATAGTCTTTGGCCCCTATGATCTTGTCAACAGGCAGAGTTCCAACTGTAACCACGGTAACAAGGACATAGAGTACGATCACGAAACAAACGCTTGAATAGAAGGCCCGAGGCAATGTCTTTGGCGCGTCCCGAACATCCTGCGCGGTGTTGGCAATCAACTCAAATCCCTCATAGGCAAGGAAAATGATCATTCCGCCCGCAATCAGATGTAGAGGCGGTGACCATGTCGAAGGCGCCAGCTTGGCGCTGTCAATACCCCAGATGCCAACCCCGACGAAAAGAGCCAGAATCACCAATTTAACGAGCACAATCCAGTCTTCTGCCTTGCCGACCAGCCCGGCGTTCAACAGGTTCAGCCCGGTAATGCCGGCGACGCTGCCCGTGATCAGAACGTGTTTCCAAAAAGGCTGTGAAGCTTGTGGAAAGAATGATGCTCCATAGCTTCCGAAAGCATAGGCATAGAGCGATAGCATGATCATGTAGCTTATCCACAGCAAGATGTTTGCGGTCCCCGTCAGCAAGCCTGGGCCAAACGCCCGATCCAGAAATGCCACGGTTCCTCCTTGACTCGGATAAGTGACGGAGAGTCGTGCATACGAATAGGACGTAACGAGGGCGACGATACCCGCAATCAAGAAGGCTAATGGCGCTCCACCGCCGGTTAACTCCACTGACAGGCCAAGGACGGCAAAGATTCCGCCCCCGACCATTCCGCCGATCCCTATTGCTGTTGCCTCCCAGTAGCCGAGTGTTTCTTTTGTGGGCTTGCTCATGACGGTTCAACCATTTCTATCTGTTCAGGTTTTCTTAATGGATTTGCAAAAAACGCTGGAGAAATTATAGTTCGGAAATCGAAGAAGGTAAATGGGGAGAAATATGTATTTTGGACCTACATCGAGTGCATTCCCCCACTTTTCATCTTGTAGCATGGGCGTTAATTTTGAGTACGGAATAAAGACAATAATTTGCCTGGCGCCCATAAATCCTTCAGCCGCGATCTCAGGACTTCTTGTATTGATCGTCGGGAAATATACGGCGAAACGCCCCGAGCAAAATATGGCATGCAGGTATTAGCCCAGGGTAGGACCAAGACAACTCATTGATTCGGTTGTCTATATTAAACATTTAGCTTGGTCAGACCCGCCTCCAGTTCTTCGGCCACGATCCCTCCTTGACAAAAGAGGCTTCTGTGTGTATTTCCATACACAAAAGGAGGTGTATCATGCGAACCAATATTGTGCTGGATGACAAACTCGTGGAAGAAGCGATGATCCTGAGTGGTGCTAAGACAAAAAAAGAAGTGATTTCACTTGCCTTGAGAGAATTTGTAACGACCAGAAAGCGACTGGATCTGCTGGATCTGGATGGCAAGATTGAATTTGAGAAAGCATATGATTACAAGGCCCTGCGGGAGGGGCGATGATTCTCGTCGACACATCGGTTCTCATCGATCTTTTCAAGGGCGTTTTCAGCGAGCCGGCCAACAAGATGCGGCATATTCTTGCCCACCAAATTCCCTTCGGGATCACTTCCGTCATCTATCAGGAAGTGCTGCAGGGAGCAAAATCCGAGGAGGAATATGATCTGTTGCGGGAATATCTTTCGTCCCAACGTTTCTTCCATCCTCGTGATCCGGTGAAATCCTATTCGGGCGCAGCGCGCATCTATTTTTCTTGTCGAAAGAAGGGCGTAACCGTCCGCAGCACAATTGATTGCCTCATCGCTCAAATAGCCTTGGAACAAAAGCTGCTCCTTCTCCACAATGACAGGGATTTTGACGCCATGGCCCCGATCATTGGGTTACCGGTGTACCTTTGAGTTACTGTTTGGCGCCGGCATTTTCAAACAGACGATTCGCCTGGTCGGTTTCAACAATTACATTGGATGTCCTTATGGCTCAATCGGGTTACTGGGGGCTCTTGCCGATGTTCACCCGACCGATGCTCCTGGTTATCAAGTTTTTTACTGCCGGTCGATCAAACCACTTTGATAAACCGGCTGATCGCCGGTTACTTGTAAAATTCAACTTTTCCGGTGCTTACATCGTACATTGCGCCTACCATCCCAATCTCACCCTTATCGAGCATCTCGCGTAGCACAATGCTCCTGTCGCGAAGTTTCCGCATGGTTAGATTGACATTCATTTCCGCAACCGCCTGGACGAATTTTGCGTCCTTTGAATTTCTGGATGCGTAATCACCCTGCACCGCTGTTACGGCCGGGTTGATATTGGCCAGAGTCGCCGTCAGCAAGCCGAGTTGCGCCCCGTCGCAGGCGCCTTTGATTGCGCCGCACTCCGTATGGCCCATGACAACGATCAGCTTGGCGCCGGACAGCTTGGTTGCGAATTCAAGACTTCCGAGAATATCGTCATCAACAAAATTGCCCGCCACGCGTGCGACGAAAAGATCACCGATCCCCTGGTCGAAAACGATTTCGGGCGGAATGCGTGAGTCGAGACAACTCACAACGGCAGCAAAGGGAAACTGGCCTTTGGAGGTAGGCTTGACCTGAGCGAAGAGGTCCCGTTCTACGGTTTTGCCACTGACAAAGCGCTGGTTGCCCTCTTCGAGCATCTTTATCGCCTTGTCGGGTGTGATAGCGGCCTGTGTTTCCCTGGTCAGTGTGGCGCCGCCGTCAGCCTGGACAGCACCGATGAACGCAAAAAAAATCGCCAGGAAAATCGCCATAACCTTTACTCTGTTTCGTTTCATGTTTTTCTCCTTTTTTAAACGATCGATTAGTGTTTTTAATTGACCCGGATAACCAATTATAATCTGTTCTTGAAACGGCCATTAATTACCGTTCTATTGACACGCGACAATCCTCTCTACGGATTCACCGATTATCTCTTCGACCTGCGTCATGAACAGTCTTGCGGATTCCTGTGCGCGATCAAGCCCGTTCAAGAAGAGTGCGTTTCCGTTATTGCGCTCGCGCAAGGACGAGAACCTGCGGTCTAAGGTAGTAGGCTGGTCGTACTCAATCAAGTAATCGACAAGCGGTACGAGCTTCTCCTCGATAGTGCGTGGCACAAAATCACGAGCGGGCAGACCCAACTTCGCTGCCTCCGCGGCATTAAGACCGAATTCCCCACTCCTGATGCTCCGTTCCATATTCTTCCGATCAGCTCAGTGTCATTGCATTTTGCTGATACTTCTTGAAATTCTCAGCCTGCTCGAAAATCTCTTTATATACTTCATCCCGGTCAACCGGCGGATAATCGTTTTCCGCCAGGAGAATTATCAGGTCCGCCTTCAGCTCGGCCTTGATGTCATCCCGCCGGCTCCAGTCGGTGTACCTGGCCTTGTCATCGACCACTTTTTTGACCTCTTTGGCAAGATGCAACAACTTGTCTTCCGGGTACTCGAAATCGTATTTGTGGGCCAGGGCCTTCAGGATGTCATAAAAAGCTTTTTCTTCAAAATCGATCCCCAGGTCTGCGAAAGACTCTTTCTCTTTTTTGAGCGCATGAAACAGGTCGATGATCTCATCGGTAAAATCTTCCAGCACATTGCTCACCAGAACATCGTGCTCCTTGCGCTCGTTGTACTTCTCCACAAGGGCCTTGAACTTCTTTGAAAAGTTGATCCCCATGATCTTGTTGACCTTTTTAAAATCGTCAATGGCCTTGGCCAAAAGCTGTTGCAAGAGTTTGATCCTGGTATTGGGCAGCTTGATCTTCTCGATCTTGGCCAGGTAGTCCGCATCAAAGAGGTCAATCTCCTTGCCATGCTCCTTGCCCAGCTTGAAAATCTCTTCCACGCCGTCACTGGCCAAGGCCTCCTTGATCATCTCCCGCACCTTGGCATTCATCCGGGCCGCGTCGGGCGCATCGCCCTTGGTCAGCTTGAAAACAATGGAGCGTACCGCCAGATAAAAGTGGACATGATCCCGCTCCGCCTGACTGAACCTATCACTGCCGCAGCAGATGTCATAGGCCGCCTTCAAGCGCTGAACAAGATACATGAACCGCTTTTCCTGGTTTTCGGTGATCATGGCAAACTCG
>JBBSAR010000392.1:0-4546 GCA_038252125.1 Desulfatiglandales bacterium | reverse complement strand
GTTCATCCTGATCCGGAACAGAAAGGCCGGGGACATCTACAAAATGCTGGTGGGCGATCTGACGGCCACACCTCCGGTCATGGGCATTCTGGATATTGAGGGAGGCGAATCGGAGGAACAGCAGAAGGGCGAAGAAGAAAAGGGAAAGGCGACCAAGATTAAGGCCATGGATTTGTATCTTTCCTATGATGCCGGAACCAACATGATCATCGCCAACGGCGTCAGGGCCAAGGTGGAAAAGGTCAAGGAATTCATCTCTAAGCTGGATGTTGCGGAAAAACAGGTGATGATCGAGGCCAGGGTGGTGGAGGCTCAAACGGGTTTTGCGAGGGACCTGGGGATTCGGTGGAGTTCCCTGGACCAAACAAAGCCGGGAATTCAGGCGGACTGGTACAGCCCCGGCTCCAATTCGCTGGGGAGCACCCAGTTTTCCACCAACTCACCGGCCTCCTGGACCCCAAATATCGGTATGGCAATCGGCTGGCTCACCGGCGGGGGTTTGGGTTCTATTGCCCTGGATGCCTCCCTGGCCCTGGCCGAGAATGATCAGAAGATCAACATTCTCTCCGCCCCCAAGGTGATGACCGTAAACGGTGGGGAGGCCACTGTTTCACGGGGGACCGTGGAATACTTTTCCGTCAGGACTCTGGATACTATCAGTTTCGAACAGATCCCCGCGCTGCTCTCCCTGAAAGTCAGCCCCACGGTGAGTGCGGACAACTCCCACGTGACCATGGTGGTGGAGGTGACGGACGACAGACGCCTTCCTCAGACAACCTCAGTCGAGGCCGGGGTGACTCAGACGTCAGCACCGGGACGGACCCAAAAGAAGATCACGAGCACGCTGATCGTGAAGACCGGGGAAACAGTCGTCATCGGCGGGATTTTTCAAAAAGATGAGCAAACTTCGGATGATGGGGTCCCTTGGCTCAAGGATGTTCCCCTTCTGGGTTGGCTCTTCAAAGCCGAGCGCACAACACGGGCTCAAGTAGAGCTGTTGATCTTCCTCACGCCAACAGTGATTAATACTGCGGGACCAGGGGTCTGAAGGCCATGACGGAAAAGTTTCGTTCCGGATGTCCCCTTCTCTTCCTGCTGATTTTTCTGCTGGTTTTCATAGCCTCCTGCGCAACGAATCGGACCGGTGAACTCAAGCGGGCGGAGGCCACGCAGAACCTGGGCAACGCCCTGGTGTCCGAGGGAAAAGTAAGGCAGGGGTACGCGGAGCTCCTGAAAGCCTACAAGCTGGACCCGAAAAATCCGGCACTGAATCAGGACCTTGCGCTGGTCTGCCGGAACCTGGGCAAATACGACCTTTCGCTCCAGTATTTTAACCGGGCGCTGAAATTCAAGCCGGATTTTCCGGAGGCCCGGAACAATATGGGCACCGTGTACCTGCTCATGGGAGAGTGGGACAAGGCGATCTTCTGCTTCAAGGAAGCCGCCGACAACCCGCTCTACGAGACGCCCCAATATGCCTACAACAATATGGGAACCGCCTATTTCAACAAGGGCGACTACCGGAAGGCCATCGAGAGTTACCAGCTTGCCATCCAAACGGCCGGTTCCTACTTTGTGGCCTACCTGAACCTGGCCATTGCCTACAGGGCTCAGGAGGACTGGGAGAAGGCCCTGGCGGCCTGCAGGGAGGCCAATCTCATCTTTCCGAGAGACCCGGTCGCCCACCTCCTCATGGGCAGGCTTCTCCTCAAGGTGGATAAAAAGGAAGAGGCCGTCGAGGAATTGAAGCTGGTCATCAAATATGGAGCGGACGGGAAGGAAGCAAAAGAGGCCCAAGTGATGCTGGGGGCACTAACGAATGAAGAGGGGCCAGGGGACAGGGGTCAGTAGGTAGTGGGCAGTGGGCAGTGGTCGGAAGACGGAGGTCGGAAGGCAGCGGGCGGCGAAAGGGTTGTACTCCAAAAAAGTAAGGATGTGTTGAAATGGGTCAAGACACAGTTTTAGCTACGGTTAAGAAATTCAAAAACGCTTTGGAATCCATTAATATTAGCGTTGAAAAACTGATCCTGTTTGGTTCCCATGCTGAAGGGACTGCCCGCGAGGATAGTGATATTGACCTGGTTGTCATTTCTTCAAGTTTTTCAGGCAAGGGGTACTGGGAACGTATAAACATATTGACCGATGCCATTTATCAAGTTTTTGCGCCTATCGAAGCATCGGCATTTACTCCCGATGAATGGAAATCGGAAAAATCTCTAATTTCAGATTACGCCAAGAATGGCCTTTTGATTTAAAACATACACTTTTTACGAATTCATTAAAACTGTGAACCGGTAACTGGTAACCGACAACTGCTTTTTTTGTGACTTTTCCGGGTTCCCGGTTGTATAGCTCCAAGTGGAAAGTTTTTTTTTCTCGCGCAGAGACGCTGAGAAGAAAGAAAAACCAAGAAAAGAGCTTCCCTCTCGTTCCCACGCTCCAGCGTGGGAATGCATACAAGGAATGCTGATACACGGAGGGCTTGAAGATGCTGACTGAATATATCAATGCTGCGATGCAGCTTGCTCATTATGAGATATTGGAGGGCGGGGAAGGTTTTTTCGGGAAAATAGATGGTTTCCAGGGGGTCTGGGCCAATTCGGATAAGCTGGAGGATTGTAGAAAGGAGTTACAGGAAGTTCTGGAGGAATGGATTCTAATAGGTTTGAAGCGCGGAAGTCCGATCCCGGTTATTGAAGGCATTGATCTTGATGTGAAGCAGGAAGCAGCGTAATGCCGAAAGTGGGTCCCATCAAGCGGCGAGAACTCATTAGAGGTTTGAAACAGTTTGGATTTGCTGGACCCTTTTCGGGTGGAAAACACCAATTTATGATCAAGGAAAATCTCCGTGTCAGGATTCCTAATCCCCATAATGAGGATATCGGAATAAATCTTCTCTTTAGAATTCTGAAGGAAGCAGATATTGATAAAGAAATGTGGAACGAGAGAATATCTCAGGAGGTTTTTAAGCAATGAGAAAGCTCAATATACTAACGCCTGCTGAAATCAGAAGGGCAGGTTGGGAAGCATTAAGGGAAAAGTTAGGACCGGTCAGCGCTTTGCGATTTATGCTCGACTATGAGCGCGGTGAAGGGAACTATACTGAACTGCGCAGGGAGATCTTTAAAGAAAAGACCGTCCAAGATCTTGTTGTGGAGATGAAACAAGAAGGGTATGTGTGAGGAGAACAAAGGCTTTGCGGCATTGGCGGGCAGGTGCTCCGGCGTGGGAACCCATGAGGTATGCATTCCCACGCAGGCGGGTGGGAACGAGAAAAAAGAGTACCCGGATTTCGCAACAAGTTTCTGTGGGGGCAGGACTGACCACTAATCACTGCTCACTGACCATTGGTTTTTAAATGAGGGAGAAATAACGATGAGAAAAGATGGAACAATCCGATCTATCCTGATGGCCGCTGTCGTTCTCGGCCTCTTTCTATTCCTGGCCTCCTGCGGAGGCGGGGGCGGCGATAGTGGAAGTGTTGCGGGTGCAAGCGGTTCCATCAGCCTCACTGTTTCTGCTTCAAGCATCCCGGCGGACGGCAGCAGTTCCGTAACGATCAGGGCTGTGGTAACAGACAGCGCCGGCAACCCGGTCCGCAACTATACTGATGTGACTTTTTCGACAAACATAGGGCGTTTCAGGAATGGTGGGGCAACCTATACCGTTCAGACTCAACCCCCCCTTGACGACAAAGGCTGGCCCGATTGGGCAGCCGCCCCCACCGGCGTGGTGGATACCGCTTTTATTGCGGGGACCAAGGCCGGCGCTGCAAAAGTTACCGTTCAATCAAACAATGCCACGCAAACGGTCTACATTACCATCACGGGAGCGGGCGCCGCTATCGCCCTAATTGCATCGCCCAACTCCATCCCGGCTGACGGTAAGAGCTCATCGACCATTACCGCTACCATCGTCAACAGCACGGGAAACCCGGTGACTCCGGGAACGGAAGTGTCTTTCATGACCGGGCTTGGAACCTTTCCCAATGGTGGCAAGAGTTACTCTGTACTCACTCCGGATAATACGGGCATCGTGTCTGTTTCTCTGGTTGCCGGCGTAGTTCCTGGAACGAATTATGTACTGGCCAAAACCGCGGATGTGAGCCAGGCTACTACCATGATCTTTACGAACGCGAATCTTTCAAAACTATCCGTCACGGCCAACCCTTCATCTATCCCTGCCGACGGTGTTTCCACATCCATGGTAACGGCAAAGCTTGAGGATATTTCCTCTGGAATTCCAGCCCCGGTAGCAGGTGTGCCAATCACCTTTTATGATGCCGCATCCTCGAATGTTCCGACACCCCTGCCGGATGACAATACCTGGCGGGGAAACGTTGATAATCTCCATGTAACGCCCGATTTTTACAGTTACAGCGGAAGCACGACCTTCACCTTTACTTACAGCGGATCCCAGATATCTAATTTTTCCGTACGTTTGTGGAACAAGGACACCGGCAAACTGGCCTACACTCTCATCAACATGACAGGGCCAGTGAACGGGGAAGAGGTAACCATCCCAGCACTGGGCGCCGGCAATTACT
>JBBSAR010000391.1:0-4549 GCA_038252125.1 Desulfatiglandales bacterium | reverse complement strand
CAAAAGATTATACCCCTACACCGTGATATTGTACTTCTTCATTTTGTGCTGAATTAGGCTCTTGGTAATTCCCAGGGTCTTTGCGGCATGGGACTGGATATTGTTACACTGGGCCAAGGCCCTTCTCAGAAGTTTTTCCTCGATTTTTTCCAGGGCCTCCGGCATGGTCACATTTCTGGGAATAAACCGGTCCACATCAAACTGTGTTTCGGCGCCCGTCAGCTCCTCCGGAAGATCAGTGATGGTGATGGTCCCGCTGGAATTAAGGACCAGGGCCCGTTCAATGATGTTTTCGAGCTCTCTAACATTGCCCGGCCACGGGTGGGAATACAGTGTTTTCCAGACTTCCGGGGCCAGTACCACGGCGGTCGCGTCGGTTTGGCTGTATTTTGCAATGAAATGGCTAACGAGCAGGGGGATATCGTCTCCCCTTTCCTTCAGGGAAGGGACTTCCATATGAATCACGTTGAGCCGGTAATAGAGGTCTTCTCTGAATGTGCCCTCCGCTACATCCTCCTTGATATTCCTATTGGAAGCTGAAATGATGCGGACATCCACCTGAATGGTTTTCGTTCCCCCCACTCTTTCAAACTCCATTTCCTGGAGTACCCTCAGAAGTTTGACCTGGAGGGGGGCGGGCATGTCTCCCACTTCATCCAGGAAAAGCGTTCCTCCGTCCGCCAGCTCAAATCTCCCCTTTTTCATGGCTATGGCGCCTGTAAAAGCCCCCTTTTCATGCCCGAAAAGTTCACTCTCAAGGAGTGTTTCGGTCAATGCCCCGCAATTAATAGAAATAAATGGCCTGTCTTTTCTGTCGCTTCGGTAGTGTATGGCCTTGGCAATCAACTCCTTCCCCGTACCGGAAGCTCCGGTGATGAGAACCGAGGCCCTGGAAGGAGAGACTTTTTCTATAAGATCGTAGATTTTCTTCATCTGTTTGCTTTTGCCAACGATATTTCCGAACTTGAAGCGTTCTGAAAGGGCTTCAGTGAGGAGTTTGTTTTCCTTGATCAGCCGATAGTTGTTCAACGCCTTCTTTACAGTGAGTTTCAGCCGTTCATTCTCAAAAGGCTTTTGAATATAATCATAGGCCCCTTTACGCATGGCCTCCACGGCCATTTCAATCGTTCCAAAGGCGGTCATCATGATGACCGGCAGTTCCGGCTTCATGGACTTGATTTTTTCAAGCAGTTCCATCCCGCTCATTCCAGGCATTTTCATATCGGTTATGATAAGATCCAGGTCCGCTTCCTCCGCGGTGCTTATTGCACTTTTTGCATTGAGGGCAGTCACTATCTCATATCCTTCCGACCCCAGAAGGGCTTCAAGCACCACAAGATAATTTTTTTCATCATCTACGATCAGAATGGTTTCCATGCCCCGGTCTCCATTGTCAAATATCCGGATTTGGGTTTTTATTCATTGATTCTTTTTGTCACAAAGGCACTTTTCCGCCATTTTTTGGAAGCGTTATGACAACCCTTGTTCCCGCTTCCTTTTCGCCGTCGATTCCGCCTTTATTCCCTTCGATCAGAATCTGTCCTTTGTGTCCTTCAATAATGTTTTTCACGATGGAAAGCCCGAGTCCGCTCCCTTTATCCTTTGTACTGAAAAAGGGATTGAAGATCTTTTTGAGACTCTCCTCATCGATTCCGCTCCCCTTATCCTGAATAACGATGACATACGAACCCTTTTCCTCTTTCACGCTAACGGAAATGGCGCCGCCATTTTCCATGGATTGGATGGAATTCATGAAAATGTTCAGGAAACATCGGTAAAGCAAATGAGGATCCGCTTTGATTTCCAGAGAACGGTCGCCCAGATTATCGCTGTAGGAGATCCCTTTAAGTTTCAATTCCGACTCCAGGAACTGAACGTTCTTTTTGAGGATTTCATCGAGACGGCAGGTTTCGAGATTCGGCTCTCGTGGTCGGGCGAAATCCAGGAATTCCGTTACGATATTATTCAACCGACTCGATTCCTCCATGATAAGCCGGGACAGTCTGGCCTGAGATTTATCCGACCCCGGCATGCTGCCCAAAAACTCCGCGGTGCTTCTTATGATGCCAAGAGGATTTCTGATCTCATGGGACACCCCCGCAATCATCTCTCCCAGAGCGGCGAGCCGTTCGGCCTGGTTCAGTTGTGCCTCCAGTTCCCTTCGCTCACTGGCCCTCTCATCTATGGTCCTTTCGGCTTTGCGGACAATCAGGAGAAGGGCAACGAAAATCATCCCCATGATGACGATGGAAAGAACAAAAATGAGGTACTGAAGCCTGACAAGAGACTCATATTCCTGCGAAAGATCCTGGATCAGCTCAAAAACTCCCCCGATCTCACCCTTCTCTCCCGTAAAGGGGTTGGCCACCCGGAAAGGGATGTAGGTTCTGAGCTTTTTCTTGCCTCCGGGCATTTCCATCCCGATGGGCCAGAAATCTTCCCCGCTTGAGATGAGGCGGGATGAGTTTTCCCCTTTTACAGCCATCTTGTATCCCGAGCCTTCTACAATCTCTTTTCCGATGAGGTCGGGGTCGGTGCTGTAGGCAATGATGCCGTTTTTGATATCGTAGATATTGACAACATCGATCTTAAAACTATGGATGGTATTCTTGACGACCCTATCCATCCATTCGTATTGTTTTTTTTCCCGCAGTCTTATCTGTCCGAACTGGGTGGTCACAGGTAGAACAAAATTGTGAAATACCTGATGGTTGAGGTTTTCCCCAAGCAGCAGGGCATAATTTTCATAGCTCCGCATCAGGATATCTTTCGCCTTTTGAGAGATGACCATGGAAAATGGAAAGCTGAAGATGATCAAGACCACGAAACTTGTATAGGCAAAAAATTTGACGAGTCGAAACTGTCTTTTGTTCGGGATATCTTTTTTATGAGAACGCCGCATAGGTTACTCCGGGGCGGAAGGAAGTTCGCGAATTCCCGCCGGCCCCCTTATTCCATTCCTGAAGAAATGCCGTATTCCAAGAAAAGGAACATTCCTTATTGTGTTTTTGTGTATGGCTATTTACTACTCGATGTTTGGTGAAAAATCAATTCATCGTCCCATCTTATCCGTAAATCCGCTCTTGAGTCAATATGGCTGCGCTAGCGGAAAGTTGCAAGTTGTCCCTTAAAGAGAAAACCCATTTTACCCTTTACCTGAAAATTCAAAGGGGATAAGATATTTATCCTGAACCAAATCCGATGCAATGAATTTGAGACAACGACATCTAAACGAGAGCCGAAGACGGGCGAGATGAAAACAGATAAAGAGCTTTTTGAAGAGCTGCCTTTCATGCTTTTTGCCGACAACAGCGGCAACATATACGACCATCCATACTATCGCATGCTTGGTGTGTCGGGTTCCGAGGTCACCGTTTTGAAAAAGAAAGAGCTGATCTCTCTGCCGGAGTTCAGCAAACTTTTTTTTATCCCCCATTGCCCCCCTGTTGGTCTTGATCCTGAAACGGGAGAGGTCGTAACGGTTCGGGATATGGATGTGGGGGATTCCCTCTCCCCCTGCAATGCCGTAGCCGCTTTTCTGGAACCCGGATACGTTCGAAGCTATCTTCCAGCCGTGGATTATGCCGCTAAATCGGTGGTGCTGCCATCCTGGGCCTATGGGGCGGTCGGCTTTCGGAGAGGGAGATATTTGGCCGCCGGGTTTCGCGTTGAATACAATCATCGTTGGGATCCGAGGAATTTTGATGATAGAAAGCTTGTTCCCGCAATCAAGAAATACAGAAAGAGAGGCGCAAAAGGCGCCCTTGTCGACCATCTTGTGCATTGTGCCACGGTAAACCATTGCTTCGCCGCAAAAAATCTGTTTTTGGAAAGATGGGAGGCACCCATACCGGTGAGCAGAAGCTGTAACGCCTCCTGTCTTGGCTGTCTTTCCCTTCAAACGGAACTTTCCTGTGCTTCTTCCCACGAAAGAATTTCTTTTACTCCTTCAAGAGAGGAGATTGTTGATCTGGCCCTCGCGCACCTGAAGTGCGCTGAGGACGCGATTGTCAGCTTTGGCCAAGGGTGTGAGGGGGAGCCCCTTACCGAGTATGAACTGATTGCAGCATCCATAGCGGAAATAAGGCGGAATACAGGGAAGGGAACCATCAATCTCAATACCAATGGGAGCTGGCCAGAGAGGATACGCACCATTGCCCGAAGCGGTCTTGATTCCATACGGATCAGCATCAACAGCGCCCGGGAGGAAATGTACACTGCCTATTACCGGCCGAAGGGCTATTGTTTTGAGGATGTTCTCAGATCCATCTCCCTTGCAAGAGACATGGGCCTTTATGTGATGATCAACTATCTTGTTTTTCCAGGCGTTACGGATACGCCGGAGGAGATGGAGGCCTTGAGAAAGGTGATCAGGCAAACCGGTGTAAATTTCATCCATCTGAAGAATCTCTGCATCGATCCCCGGGGGGTCCTTCAGGCGCTTCAGGCGATGCCGGGAAATGGCTCTCCCGGCATCGGCATGGCCAACATGACCGATGGACTGAAGAAAGAATTTCCTGATCTGGAACTGGGCTATTTCAACCAGCCT
>JBBSAR010000390.1:0-4561 GCA_038252125.1 Desulfatiglandales bacterium | reverse complement strand
CATGTTCAATCCCCTTTCCAAAGGCCTTTGGCCTGATCTTATCCAGAAGCGGACTGGCCACATTCATGAGGAGGATAGCAAACACCACTCCATCCACGAAAGCCCCCATATTTCGAATGAGAACGGTCAAAAAGCCGGCTACAACACCGTATATGAGCATGGGAACCAGGTTTACCGGGGAAGAAGAGTCTTCGGTTGCCAGGAAGAACGCGCCTATGAGGGTGTAACCGGTCAACAGATGAAAGATGGGGTTTGCATATTTTTCAGGATCCGCCAGATTAAAGAGCAGGGCCGTCACGAAGATGCCCGCAAGAAAGGAAACGGATATCTCCCAGCGTATGATTCCCCTTAGAATCAGGTAGATCCCCCCGATGATAAGACCAAGGCCGAAGGTGGCCCCTATGCCGCCGCTTTGCAAGCCCATCAGAAGGTCGGCGGAGCTGAACTCTGAAGCAGCGGACACCCCGAAATATTTAAGTGTTGCCAGGGGGTAGTTCATAACGAATCCCAGATCATAGTTTACCAGAGCTTCGTCAAAATCCATAATTCCTTCCCAGGAAAGCATAAGCAGGGCAACAGCCACAAGCACCGGGTTGAACGGGTTGGCGCCGGTTCCTCCAAACACCTCTTTTCCGATTACAATGGCCACGACAGCGCCGGTGAGAACCGCCCACCACGGGGTGGCCGCGGGCAGCATCATGCCGAAGAAGAGCCCGATCAGCGCTGCATGGCCGTTCCCGAGGCTCACCGTCCTTTTCATGAGAAGATTCATGATGAGTTCCGTAATCATGGCGACGGACACGGACAGACCGATGACTCCCAGGGCGGGCGCTCCGTACTGAGAGATTCCCAAGATTACCGCAGGAAGAGCCGCCAACATGATATTGTAGCTCTTGGCCGTAAGGCTGCTGCCATTGTGCCAGTAAGGGGCGTGAGAACTGACAAAGAGCTTCTGGTTATCCATTGGATTCCTCCAGGGCTTCCGTTAAAGCGATTTCATGTTTTCCAAGCATAATATAGTGAAATATGGGAATTCGCATCTCGCATACATAACTGCACAGACCACACTCGATACAGGAGAACAGGTCATAATCTCTTGCTGCATCCTCATATAGACCGTTTTCGAGATAGCGAATAAGCATATTCACGGGAATCTTGGCGGGGCAGGCCCTGACGCACTCGCCGCAATTGATGCAGGGGTCATTGGAGCTGGGCATGATCTGGGCGCTGTCCTGAACCAAAATAGCATCGGTTTCGGCCTGAACGGGCATTTCCTCGGAATAAACGGCCTGACCGAACATAGGGCCTCCGAACACAAGCCGGTCACCCTGGCCCATCTCGATATTCAGGGCCGTGAGGATCTCTTTTGCGGGTGTTCCTATTCGGGCTCGCACCATGGTGAGGCGTTCGTTCTTGTCTATCACTGTCAGCAGTTTATGGAGGGGCATTGTGCCTTTTGCAAAAAGATTTCCGATAGCCGCAACCGCTTCCGCATTGATGAACCCGATGCCGACCTTTCCCGTATCCATTCCTGCCAGCGTTCGAACTCCTGTTGCACTTTCTATGAGGAAGGAAGGGAGGGCATTGGGGTAAGCCGGTTCTATCACCTTTACTTCCGCGTCGATCCCACCGGTTTGAGTCTTCAGCGAAGGGGGAACGGCCAGGATGATCCTCTCTGCTCCAGAGATTTTTTTGAGAAATTTGACGCCTTCCGAAAGCGCTCCCGATTCGGTTTTGACGACAAACTGGTTTGTCACTGTCAACAGATCCCTGTCAAGCCCGCTGACAATAATGGTCTTCAGCTTATTTTCCGGCCGGGCAAAGGGTGTCAGATCCGCAATTCCTGGAAGATTTCCAACAAGTGAAATAGCCTCTACAGGGCCTTTCTCCTCTAACACTTTTTTGAAAGCATCGTCCCATACATCCTGCTTTTCCGTCTCAATAACAAGAGAAAGGAACGACTGCCCGGAATACCCGGTGAACGGAGAAACATCCACAACCTTTCCCGTTGCTGTTGCGTTCAAGAATCCCCTCTTTCCGGGACTGAGAGACAGCTTCTCCCCCGTTCTCACCTTTTTCCCTTTCGCAATGGGGGAAATTCCCTGATCCACATCCGCAGTTTTCAGAAAAAGGGTGATTTTCGCGGGAAGCGGGATTTCCTTGACGTCCTGATCGATCTCATTTGCCGGCGAGTATCTCAATCCGGATTTTCCAAAACTGAAAAACGGCCTCTTTATCATTTGTGCCTCCTGCCCGCAAGGGGGTCTGGCCTTTCATCCGCGGGAACAAGAACATGTTGTATTTCACGCACGCATCTCTCGCCTTTACATGGCATGGCATTGCGCGCAATTTACCGGTCCACCGCCTTCCTTGTGGCAGGTTACGCAAAGCTTGTGAAAAGCATCCGATAGCTTGGGCGCCTCTTCTGCGTTGTCGGCTTTATGGCATTTTCCACAAGGAGAAGGTTTATCGCCCGCATTTTCGATGTCATGATGGCAGTCTTCACAGGCGATTCCGTATCCTGAATCGGCCAAGTGCACCTTATGGTCGAACAGGACGTTTCCTCCCGTGCTTTTCAGCATGATCCGTATCGGTTCTTCGGGCGTTTTTTTCGGAAAAGCCGCATAACAGACAACCCCCACAACAAGCATTACGGCTGCAAGACAATAAGCAATGGTTCGTTCCTTTTTTACTTCCATCCTGTTTCCTCGGCGCTCTAAGCTATCATCCTGGATATTTTTTCTGCTTTCCCCATTCGGCTTGTTTCTGCATGTTCCGCTCACACGGTTTATAAGTCAAGCTCTGTGTTGCGGAAAATAATTTAGGAATAGATGCCTTATCACGATTTCCGCTTGCATATCACTTATCATTCCGGAATTCGTTGAAACAAGCCAAATGGATCCCGCACCGCAAGTTCCCAATCAAATACTTAGTGCAAGTTATTACTGAAAAACGGGAGCTTTTGTCAAGCGGTTTATTGGAAATATTCATGGTTGTTTTTTCTCCATATTTTCAAGGTAGATTTTTCCCATTTCAATAAGAATAAATTTCTCTGTATCGGAGTTGGATTCCCCACCTTCTTTATTCTTGGATCTTGCAAAACAGGCTTTTCGTTGGTATTATTAAAAAGATGCATACCATTCTCGCCTCCATAGATCTGGGGAGTCATACTGCCAGGCTCCTGATCGCCCGTCAGGATGTTGGTTCGGGGAATATTTCTCCGCTGTTCAGGAAGAGGGAATATGTCCGGCTTGCGGAAGACTTTGGAAGCCTCGGAGATGGGTTGTTAACCCCGGAGTGCGTGGATCGCGCCGTTGATGTCATGAACGGCTTTTCACGTATCATACAACATTTCAGGGCGGAACACACATTTGCCGTGGCTACGGGCGTTGTACGGGATTCAAAAAACGCCGACCAGCTCCTGGAGCGCATCCTGAGGCACACGGGAATCGTAGTTCATGTCATTCCGGGAGAAAGAGAGGCGGTCTTGAGCGGGTTCGGCGCCATCCGAGCGCTGAAAATGTCCGAGGTTTCCTCTCTGGTTTTCGACCTGGGGGGAGGTTCCACGGAATTCATTCGAAGAACCGGCGATGCCTTGGATGCAAAGTCTCTTCCCCTCGGGGCCGTGAGGATGTCTAAAAGGCACGCGAAGACTGATCCCCTTGCCCACGCGGGGATTGAAGCAATAAACAGCGAAACGGACCGGTTTCTACAACAGTCCCGTTTGGCTGCCATTTCCCATGAAAGGGTCATCGGAACAGGGGGTACAGTGGTCACCCTGGCAGCCATGATTCATAAAATTACCCGTGATAAAATCGTTCCTGAAGCAGTGAACGGCCTGTCTATAAAGCTGGAGGAGATTGAAAGAACGTTTGATAAAATAAATGCGATCCCCATGGCCGAAAGGATGAAAAAATACCATCTGGAACCGGAGCGCGCAGGGGTTATCCTCACGGGATGTCTCATCGTCATCAGGATCATGAGGCACCTGAAGACCCAGACACTGTTAGTCAGTATGTCGGACCTGCTGGAGGGGATCTTATTCGATTTTTTGGAGGGAGAGCAACATGTTTGAAAAAAGTATCAAGTTTGCCTACACATTTGATGATCTTATGCTCGTTCCGGCACACTCGGAAGTTTTGCCGGCTGATGTGGACGTAAGTTCGCGACTGTCGAGAAATATTAACTTGAATATTCCCATCGTCAGTGCCGCGATGGATACGGTAACGGAGGCGGAGACGGCAATTACCATCGCGAGACAGGGCGGCCTCGGCTTTATACACAAGAATATCAGTATTGAACGTCAGGCCCTGGAGGTGGAAAAAGTCAAGAAATCGGAAAGCGGCATGATTGTCAATCCCATTACCATTGAACCGGACAGAAAGATCTATGAGGTGCTCGAAATCATGAACAGGTATAAGATTTCGGGTGTCCCGGTGGTAAAGGGGGAAAACCTCGTGGGCATCATCACGAACCGGGATTTGCGGTTTGAAACAAATCTGGATCAGCAGGTGGCATCGGTTATGACCATAGACAATCTGGCCACGGCGAAGATGGGGAT
>JBBSAR010000389.1:0-4570 GCA_038252125.1 Desulfatiglandales bacterium | reverse complement strand
TTCCTTCAACAAGGGCTGTCCCACATAGCCGGGGTCAAAGTCTATGGTTCCCTATCTCATGATCGGCACGTACCGGTTTTGTGCTTTAACATCGAGGGAATTCACCCCAGCGATGTCGGTATGATCCTTGACGGCGACTACGATATCGCCGTTCGTACCGGCCTGCACTGTGCCCCGCTGGTCCATGAAGACATCGGGACAGCCCCCAACGGCGCCGTGCGAATCAGTCTCGGCTGGAACACCGTCAAACAAGACATCGACCGGGCCTTGGCGGCGGTCTCTGAAATGGCGGTCGGGCGATAGCAATTCGGGCGCAACGGGGGAAAGACCCTGTGTACCATCCTTTCCCATTTGATCCCGGTAACTTTGCAATTTGCCGGGAAACCCTTATGTTAGTAGAGTTAGCTGTACGTGATTTATCAGAGCAGATCCGCCCGATCTGATTGTTACGGACATCATTATGCCTGACAAAGAGGGCGAGGATTTTCAACACCATGAGATTTTCTTTCTTTTCTGTACCACACTGCCGGCGGACAAGTCCGAAATCGTGCATGAAAAGTCATTTCGTTCAGTTACTCGTTGCGGCTTTTTTCCTGCCGGCTGCCATCATTCTTCCTTCCGCTCAGAATGCAAGAGGCGAAGAACCCGCTAAATCTTCTCCGCCCGAAATATCGGCCGAATTAACACTGGTCCGGGCAATCCTGTGCGAAAACGTGAAAGACCTTGAACCCGAAGGGCAGAGCATTGTCTTTTCAGCAAAGCTGGGAGATGTCATCTGTTTCACCTTCTTTGATCCAGTGCCCGAAAAAACGGAAATTTACCATAAATGGTTCAAGCGAGATCATCTGGATGCAGAGATGAAATTGGTCCTCAAACCCCCGAAGTGGTCCACCTTCAGCAAAGTCCGGATTCACAATACAGATGCAGGCCCATGGAGGGTGGAAATCACCGACCAGAACGGCAAGATCCTTAAAGTTCTGCGTTTCAGCGTAACGGAGTAGTCAGACCTTGCAGAATCTCCTCATATTCCTTTCCAGCATCCGCTGGCAAGACATCATAGACATCTCATTGAACAGTTATATCCTGTTTCGCCTTTACGCACTTTTCCGTGGAACAGACGTATTCAGGGTTCTGATCGGGATTGCTTTCTTCTGGATTCTACAGAGATTGGCCATATCCATGGGCCTGATTCTGACCAGCTGGATGATGGAAGGCATTATTGCCGTTGCCGCATTGATTGTGATCGTGGTTTTCAGGAATGAAATCAGATCCGTTTTCCGCGCAAGAAATATCTGGGTAATTCTCTGGGGCCTTCCACAAAAACCCACCAAAACCCCCGTGGAAATCGTCACCGAAAGTGTCTTTGATATGGCATCCAGGCACATCGGAGCACTCCTTGTTCTGCCGGGAAAAGAGGATCTGGAAGAGGTAATCCAGAAGGGAATAAGCTGGGATGGAAAAATCTCCCCGGAAATGATTAAGAGCATTTTCTGGCCGAACAACCCGGTGCATGACGGGGCTGCCATAATTCAGGGAACCCGGGTTCAGGAGGTGGGCGTTATCTTGCCTCTTTCCCACAGGAATGACCTTCCATCCTCTTATGGAACCCGCCATAGGGCTGCAGCGGGTCTTTCCGAAATCACGGACTCACTGGTTATTGTGGTATCCGAAGAAAAGGGAAGCATCACTCTGACCAAAGGCAACGACATCTACACGATTCATGAAAAAGAAGATCTGGCAGCGGCCGTACGCGAACACCTTGGCATCCGGAAGAACCAGGTCCTCTATCTGAAGAAACGGAAGATTGAACTGCGCATTGCAGCGGCCGTATCCCTCCTCATCGTGTGCGGGGTATGGTTCAGCATCAGCAGGGGATTCGATACGATTAAGACATTTGACATCCCTATCGAATATACCAACCGAGACCCTCGGATGGAACTGCTGAACACCTCCGCAACTTCGGTCAGCCTCTTTTTGAGGGGATCGAGAGCGCTTCTGCGGTCCATCAGACCGGAACAGATCCAGGTTAGGATGAATCTTGCAAAAGCTGTTCCTGGCACGAATACCTTTTCCATCTCCAACGAAAACATCTCCATTCCCCCGGGACTTACGCTGAAAGAGGTGCGGCCCATGGTAGTGGATGTAAATCTGGATACCCGCTCCGCAAAAAAACTCCCCGTGCAGGTGGACTGGGTAGGACAACTTCCCGAAAACCTGAACCTTGTACGGGCGGAAATCAGTCCGTCGGAGATCGCACTGACAGGTTCAAAAAGCATCCTGGACAGCATGCCGACCCTCTACACGGAAGGCGTTCCTCTCAACCAAATAACCAAGAGCGGGAAGACCGAGACAAAAATCGTTATCCCTTCCGCATTTCTAAAACTGGAGCCGGGATACAAAGACAAAGTCACCGTGGAATATGAGGTGAAAAAAAGAGAGTAAGAGCTTACTCATAACCCTTCTCCCTTCAGATTTTTAAAGATGGTCTTGTACATTACGGAAAGGTCATAACGGAGCAGCTCCACAGGGGCGTATGCGCGGCACTTTTCCAGGTACTGTTCACTTAAATATCTGGGATTGTTCTCCAATCCCTTTGCCAGTTGGTGGGGCCCCGTAATAGATCCCCTTAAATATTTAAGGGCCGTAAACCCGTCCAGGAGATCTTCTTCATACACGGGGGGAATCCGCGGCCGCGGCCCGACAAAGGACATCCGACCCATGAGAATATGATAAAACTGGGGAACTTCATCCAGATAAAACTTGATGAGCAGCTTTCCCGTCCAGGTTGTGTTTCCCGTTTCAAATTGGAGGAAAGTGGCAGAATCCTTTTCCGTCATTGCCTTGCTTACAGACGTCTTGAGAACTCTGAATTTCAACAGACAGAACCGCTTTCCCTGAGAAATTCTTTCTTCTCTGTGAAACAAGGCCCCCCTTGATTCCTTGAACAAAAATCCCTCAATCCATATGGACAGGCATATGAAAACGATGAGCGGGCTGAATACGATCCCGGCCAGCAGAGCGAACAGCTTATCCACGGCAAATTTAAGCCGGAATTTCTCATTCAAATCCAAATCTTCTTCCCAACCCATGCCTGTCCTCCTATATCCCCTTAAACTTCAAAAATTAGAGCCGCAGCCTTCTCGCACAGGCTCAGGTTCTCCAAAAACCCCTGAGGGATCACATTAGCGGTTTTCAAAAGGCCTGTTGTAAGGTAAGATGGGAATCATAGGAAATTTCGGATAGCATTACAAGTGCAAGCTTGCCTAAAGACCGTACAAATAGACAGGAAAAACACCAAACCATGGATGGTATGAAGGACATGAAACAAGGAGAACAGAAACCATGATAGAAGCCCACGGCAAGGTTTTTGACTGTGAAAGCCCGGACAAAATCCGAACGGATTTTCTGGAAACTTTTGCTTTTGATAGCCCGAACCAGTACATCAGGACGGAAACTTCCGAATTCATTGCGGCTTGCCCGTTCAGCGGCCTTCCGGACACCGGCCGTCTAATCATCGAATATTATCCGGAAGGCGGACTGTGCATCGAACTGCGGTCTTTGAAGTACTACATGGTGAGCTTTCGAAATGTAGGCCTCTTTCAAGAGGGCGTGACGAAACGGATCTACCATGACCTGAAAAGCATTCTCTCCACGGACCGCATCAAAGTAACGACTGCCTATAACACGAGAGGAGGTTTCGACACCACCTGTGTGGAAGGACAGTTATAGCGGAGACGGCCCCACGGTCACAAAAACATAGCGATCGGGGAGAATAACCCTGGCCACGGCCTTTTTCACCTCTTCCTGCGTAACCTTCCCGATTTCATCGAGATAGCGGGTGTAGTGGTCAAACCCCAGTCCGTAAAGCTCATTAAGCGCCATTTGTATAGCCTTGCTTCCATTGGTCTGAAGTTAGATCTGCATATTTCCTATAAGGTGATTCTTAGCGTCTTTAAGCTCCTTATCGCTGATTCCATGCTCTCTGACCTTTTCAAGTTCCTCGAAAATCCCCTTTTTTGCCGTGGGAACCTTATCCGGATCACAGGCAAGATAAACCCCGAAAGCACCAGTATCGAGACCCGGGCTCCTGAAGGCCGTGACGGCGTAGGCGAGACTCTGTTTATCCCGAAGATTGTAAAAAAGGTTGCCTCCCTGACCTGAAAGAGCCGTTTTGACCAGTGCCATGGCCGCATCGTCCCTGCTCCGCAAACCCACCCCGAGGTATCCCACCACGATATGAGTCTGCGCCCCGGCCCTGTTCAGGTGCGCATCCCTTGCCTTAGCCAAGGCCGGTTCGGGTTCTACTGAAGGCAATGCTTTTCCGGAGACCGTAAACGTCCCGAAAAGGGTTTCGAGATAAGGAATCATCTGATCCTTCTTCACATCTCCCACGATGGCAAGGACAAAATTCGAAGGCATGCGGATCTTTTCATACCAGTCCCTCAAGTCGGTTCTTGTTATGCTTCGGATGGTTTCCATGGTCCCTGAAAGCGGATGTCCGAAAGGATAGGAACGATAGAGCGTCTCATAAAAGAGGTCGAACAACTCCGCCGTAGGACGGTCTTCCTTG
>JBBSAR010000388.1:0-4586 GCA_038252125.1 Desulfatiglandales bacterium | reverse complement strand
TGATTTGTGTTGCACCCCGAGGAATTAGTGGTAATATCAACTGGGGCATGGCATCTTTCTCCTCTCATCTATTTGTGGTGAATAATGAAGGAAAAGGTGTCATGCTTTTTTTCCGGTTGCAAGTCTTTATTTTCAAACGGGAAAAAAAGTTCAACTAATTGAAATGATAACATTTATATAGTGGGGGCCGCCTAAATCCTTTCAGATGGGATCAAGAGTCCTGAACTTAAGAATCTAAGGGCCGCACTCGAAGAGAAATTCTGTAATCCGATTTTGCATTCTTGTAATTCCTCGTTCATCTCTGTATATTGAAATGCCTTTTTAAACTTTGCATAGAACTGAAGAAGAAGGGATTCGCTGTATGGTTTCAGGAACAGTAAATGTCGGAGTGCCATTTGAAGACGGCACTGAACAAGCTAAAGACAATTTAGGAAATCACCAAAGGGTAAATGTTTTTGTGGACAAGACCTTTGCGGAGTTCTTTGCCGGAATTGGACTTATGCGGATGGGTCTTGAAAAGGAGGGATGGCGAGCAGTATTTGCAAATGATATCGCGCCTGACAAATTTGAATTGTACTCCGGGCATTTTGGAGCGAATAACGGCCATTTCTTACTTGAAGATATACATAACCTCAGTCCTGAACAAATTCCGACCGTTACGATGGCAACAGCCTCATTTCCTTGCAACGACCTATCTGTTGCCGGAATGCGCAAAGGCCTGGGAGGAAAACAATCATCCGCTTACTGGGGTTTCGTGCGCATCTTGGATGAGATGGGGGACAGACGTCCCCCAATTGTATTGATTGAGAATGTTGCCGGTTTTCTAACGTCTCACGGAGGGCGGGATTTCCAAGCAGCTTTGTTGGCCCTGAATCGATTGGGTTACGCCGTAGATCCAATGATTGTCGATGCCTCTCATTTTCTGCCGCAAAGTCGTGTTAGACTTTTTGTGGTCGGAGTTCTCAACCATGGCCATGGGAGTTGGAAAATCGGTGAAAGCCTAACATTTTGGGAAAGTCCGGTTCGCCCGAAAGCCCTCGCTGAATTTATTTTTCTACATCCGGAAATTGTATGGAATATTAGAGAAGTTGCTTCGCCACCCAATATCGATTCATCGCTCTCGAACCTGCTGGAGAATCTCCCTGATGAATCGCCGCTCTGGTGGAACTCGAAACGTAGCGACTATCTTCTTAGTCAAATGAGTAGAAAACATTCAGAGCAGTTGCGGAACATGAAGGCTGGGGATTGTTGGTCTTATGGAACCGTTTTTCGACGTGTTAGGAAGGGCAAGACAATGGCAGAACTTCGAACTGACGGTATCGCAGGGTGCCTGCGAACACCGAGGGGTGGAAGCGCAAGGCAGATCCTGCTTCAGGCCGGTTCTGGAATGGTCAAAGTGCGTTTATTAACGCCCCGAGAGTGCGCGAGGCTAATGGGCGCCGATAACTTTTTCATGAGAGACGTCCCTTTGAATCGTGCGCTGTTCGGGTTCGGGGACGCGGTCTGTGTTCCTGTCGTCAGTTGGATTGCAAAGAACTACCTCAATCCTCTTGCTGATGAAAAAGGGAGAAAAACGGATTAACATAACAATAGGGTTTTATCGAAGAGACAATCGCCTGTTTCCGTGTCAAAAAAGATAAAATTTTTACCGCAACGCTCCGAGGTCTTTTGACATAATGAACAAGAAAAAACTGTATGAGCAACTTGAAACATTCAGAATAGAAAAGGGCGTTAATTCGAAGGGGCCGCTTTGCGTTGCTCTCGTTGTTACCCGAAACGCAAGCAAGCGAGAACCCCCTTATGTTCCAAAGATATTCCTAACTCCACAGGGGGGACAAGTAGCAGGTCTTGGGAGGGCGGCGGTACAAGCAATCCTTGAAGATTACGGAATCGTCAGGGTTCTCGCTGAAGAAGGCGGCAGAACCAGCCGCGGCAGCATCAAAAGGATGAAAGCCTATCTCGAGCTGCTAAATTCACTTCATACCGAAAGACTTCTCGACTTCAAAGCTATTGAAGAGTGGTGGATTCAACATGTAAAGGCATACTTCGCAGCCAAGCCATTTAAGCTGAAACTTGATCCATCGAAATCGCTTCGCAATATGATATCGGAACTGATGGAGACGGCTTTTGATCGTCAAAAGGAGTGCGGCGGAACCATGATTGCAGGTGCTGTCATGCAGCATCTTGTTGGCGCAAAGCTTGAACTTGCGCTGCCGGACGGTCATCTGGAACATCAAGGCTTTTCCGTGGCTGACGCTCCCGGCGGTCGAAAAGGAGATTTCCTTATTGGCGACACAGCGGTACATGTTACAACAGCCCCATCGGAGGCTTTGATCCGGAAATGCCTTGCCAATTTAAACGAAAACCTCAGACCGCTTATTATAACCACGGAGAGCGGCGCCGGAGGCGCAGTCGCTTTGGCAAAGAACGCCAATCTTGCTGATCGAATTGACATTCTTGAAATTGAGCAGTTTGTTGCTGCCAATGTTTATGAGTGGAGTCGGTTTGAACATGCGCAACGTCCAGTGAGTGTTCGGGAATTAGCCGCGACCTACAATCGTATCGTTGAACAGGTAGAAACCGATCCCAGTTTGAAAATAATAGTGGGGTGACGCAGAATCAGTTGGATACTTTTTCTCCCGAAAAACGCAGTGATATCATGCGGCGCGTCCCTTCAGTAAACACAATTCCCGAGATAAAAGTGCGTTCCCTTCTCCATGCCCTGGGGTTCAGGTTTCGCCTGCACCGAAAAGATCTTCCCGGCAAACCTGATATTGTCCTTTCGAAACACTCCGCTGTGATTTTTGTCCACGGATGTTTTTGGCACCGCCATCCCGGATGTTTGAAAGCGACAACGCCTGCGACAAATCAGAACTACTGGCGGCCCAAATTCAAGCGAACCGTGAAACGAGATCTTGAGAATCAGAGACAACTCCGTACCTCCGGGTGGAATGTCATCATCGTATGGGAATGTGAGCTTCGGGATCTGGATATATTGGCCGATCGACTTCAAAAAGAAATTTTGACGCCAGCCGTCCTTTACCAACAAGAAACGGAATGCATTAGACTCGCCGCGGAAGATCCTAAAATATTCAGACAGAAAGAAGCAGGATGGAGGAATCAGGGGTCAGGCCTTGAGAGGCGACAATGCGAACGGAAATAGGCGCCCGGGCTGAGAAGGACGGAGGCATTCCTGCATCGCCCAAGGATTTTTCAGATATACCGTCTTTGAGGGATGCAAATACACACTTCACCCCATTCCATTCCCCGTTGGAATGAAGTACCGATAAAAATAAAAGTGGTTCGCATATAGAGAATCCCGGGAAGGCATGGCTTGCGTTATTGGAACCCTGCCATATTGGGATTAAATGAATCACTGAATGTTGGTTTTTGGCGAAAAAAGGAATTAACCCCCGCAAATGCCACACCGAAAAAGTAAGTTTTCTTCATTGGAAATGGCTCATAGCCTTCTTTTCCGGTAAGCTTTGCAACCCATTGAGAGGAGAACACACCATGAGCGAAACCGTCACTGTCACTTATGCTTCTAAAGATGCCATGAAAAATGCGGTGGATGAACTCTTGAGAGTCGGAATCCCCCACGAAGAATACTTTGTCGACAAGAAAAAACTTGAGATTAAGGTAATTACGTCGGCTGAAACCAGACCCGAAATTGAAGAACTATTAAACATGCACGCCACGAAAAAGTCAGTATAGAAAAGGGCTGTTGTTGATTTGGATTAATCGGCCAAGCATAGCCGGTCGTCTTTTTTTTCGACAAGATGCTCTCAAATCGTTTGCCGGAATAGGACCGGGATTCTCATTGTTTATAGAACCATTTGGCGCGATGAAGGAACGGGAAGCATTGGAATTGTTACGCAACACCTGCACTCGGAACGAAACGCGGGTAGTTATCCATGATGCCCTCCTGTTGCGCAATTAGGGCCACCGCGGCCCCGTCATGATTAACGGGGGAGTGTTAACGCCGGCGCATTTTCCGAACCCAGTCCCGAAAGCATTTTGGTCAGCTGGCCCAACAGAACGAAAGTCCTTTTTGAAGGCAGGTCGTTGCGCCGCACGTAATCTCAGTTTCCTTGATAGGGCACGGCAATGGCGGCGTCAGCGGGCCTGGAAGGACTCCAATATATCTTAAGAAGTCCTTCGAATATCTCGTTCCAATCAAAAGGTCTTCCGTCTGGTCCGCTGATCACCGCCGCCTCGCCATAGCTTTCCGCTTCAGGTGGCAGCCGACGAAAGCAACCATAACCGGCCAATGCCCCTCCTGCGGGGTGCCGGATTTTTCAATTCAACTTACGCCCACGGACATAGGTTTCGGTAAGGGCAACTTCATTGGATGCCATGAGCACTGTGTAGAGCCGGCCATGGCTTCTTTTTACGGGATCATCCGAACGCAGACCCCACTCGAGACTGTTGGCAAGAGGCCTCCACTTGGAGGGATCTATGACCACCATGTCGGCTTCGCGGCCCGGATCGAAGTTTCCAATTCTATCTTCCAGGTCGAGCGCGCGCGCACCGGCGATGGTGGCGAGATGAAGCATCTCCGCCGGGTGCAAGGCCACACTGTCGTC
>JBBSAR010000387.1:0-4588 GCA_038252125.1 Desulfatiglandales bacterium | reverse complement strand
TTTCTGACAGCTTGTTTTCTGTTCCAAACATGTTAATAAATTGCGATATAGACTGGTCTGCAGAAAAATTCTGTTTTAGGAGGGTCACCCGATTCAGAGTTTTTTGAAGATCTTTTTGAGAAATAGCAGGCAGCAGTTTCTCGATCAAGATCGGATCATGGTCAATGGCCAGGGAAAAATCAAAGATATCCCGAATGGTAAAACCGGATCCGCGATATCTGATCTTTTTGGCGATGATTTCCGCGGGGGTTTCCGGGAAGAAACTCAGAATGTGCGCCCTCCACTTATTGTCGGCATGGGCGCCTGTGATGCAGGCGATAAATGTTTTTTCGTCAATCTCCGCAGGCAGAGACGCGTTTATGTGTGCGATGGCCGCTTTTAAAGGGGGCATGGGTTGCGATTTTCCATTCGATTCGTGTTTCGTCTGCTTCATCTTTAACGTTTCGACCGGCCAAACGCGTCGGATCGTATTGTCTTATTGATAACACAGCTGAATCATTGGTGGAAAGGAATTTCCACCTTTCGTGTTTTGTTGCGTCTGGTTTGTTGGAGGCCCGCAGAATATCGAAAGATTCATTCGCACGGAACTTTCTTAAAGCCCGTTCCGTCAGAAATCATAAACGCTCCCGAGCGGTCTCGGTAGATAATCCAACGGCTTGCTTGCAGTACCGGCTACCGGCACTATTTTATAAAGATAACTCTCACTACCATACCAACCCAAGGGAGGAATCCATGGAAAATAAGATTCATATTGTATGCCCCCACTGTACAGCCGTGAACCGCCTTCCGGAAGAAAAGCTCGGAAGCCGACCCAAGTGCGGTAAATGCAGCCGGAACCTGTTCGGGGAACACCCCGTGGAACTCACGGAATCCAACTTTCAGAAACATATCGAACGTAATGACGTGCCGGTCGTGGTGGATTTCTGGGCCGCATGGTGCGGGCCATGCAAAATGATGGCCCCGGCCTTTGAAAAAGCCGCGGCGCAGATGGAACCGGGGGTACGGTTTGCCAAGTTGAATACGGAGAATGAACGCTCGATTGCAGGCCGGTTCGGAATCCAGGGCATCCCCACCGTCATCATTTTCAAGGGGGGAAAGGAATTGGCCCGTCAGTCCGGGGCCATGGACCAGAATACGCTGACAAACTGGATCAGAAGCCAGTTGCGGTGAAGATGAAACGCGGTTAAATGGATCATCATTCACAAGGGGAAACATAATGGAAGCAAACGAAAAGAGCAGGCTGAATCACCTCGCGGATGAGAAAAGCCCGTATCTGCTGCAGCATGCGCATAATCCGGTGGACTGGCGCCCCTGGAATGACAAGGCTTTTAAGAAGGCCCGAGAGGAAGACAAGCCTATCTTTCTATCCATCGGCTATGCCACGTGCCACTGGTGCCATGTCATGGCGCATGAATCTTTTGAAGACGAAGAAGTGGCCCGGGCCATGAATAAAGACTATATCTCCATCAAGGTGGACCGGGAAGAACGACCCGACGTGGATAAGATCTACATGGCCGTATGCCAGGCCCTGACCGGACAGGGGGGATGGCCGCTCACCATCGTCATGACGCCGGACGCAAAGCCTTTTTTCGCAGCCACTTACCTGCCCAAAACAGGACGGATGGGGATGTCGGGTCTCCTGGATGTATTGGATAAGCTGGCTATCCTGTGGAAAGAGGACAGGGGCCGGATCATCAAGGCGGGTGAGACGGTCACCAACGCCATTGAGGCAAAGAAAGAAGATCCTGCAGCCTCCGGAGACATGACGTTACGCACATTGGAACTGGGTTATAATCAGTGTGAAAAGAGCTATGATTCAAAGTGGGGAGGCTTTGGAAATGCCCCGAAATTCCCGACCCCCCATAACAAGACCTTCCTCCTGCGGTGGCACAAAAGGAATCCCGGTTCCCGTGCGGCCATGATGGTTGAAAACACGCTGGATCATATGCGGCAGGGCGGCATCTTCGACCAGATCGGGTTCGGCTTTCACCGGTACTCGGTGGACAGGGAATGGCTTGTCCCCCACTTTGAAAAGATGCTTTACGACCAGGCCCTTCTTGCCCTGGCTTATACGGATGCTTTCCAGGCGACCGGAAAAAAGAAATTCGAGCAGGCAGCCAGAGAGATCTTCACCTATGTATTGAGAGACATGACCGATCCCGGAGGGGGGTTTTATTCCGCGGAAGACGCGGACAGCGAAGGGGAGGAAGGTCTTTTCTACGTATGGAAACCCGAAGAGATCCGAAAACACCTGGGGGATGAGGCAGGCGCCCTTTTCTGCAGGTTTTACGATATTACCGAAAAAGGCAACTTCGAAAACGGACGGAGCATCGCCCATATCCCGGTCTCCCTGGCGGATTTCGCCCGAAAAGAAAATCTGGAACCGGAAGCGCTCGCAAACAAGCTTGAAGAAGCCCGGGAAAAACTTTTCCAACACAGGGAAAAAAGAATTCACCCGCTGAAGGATGATAAGATCCTGACCGCCTGGAACGGCCTGATGATTGCCGCCTTTGCGAAGGGCTATCAGGCATTCGGGGATAGTGCCTACGCCGATGCAGCCGCCAGGGCCGCGGCGTTTATTTTGGCGAACCTGAAGCGACCCGATGGAAGACTGCTTTGCAGATATCGGCAGGGAGAAGCGGCCTATCCCGCGTATCTGGACGACTACGCGTTCATGGTGTGGGGTCTTCTGGATTTATACGAAGCCACTTTTCACGCCTCCTGGCTGGAAGAAGCACTTGCCCTGAACAGGGATATGCTGGACATCTTCTGGGACCAGGAAAATGGGGGGCTGTTTTTTACGGGAAAAGGGAATGAAGAACTCCTGACCAGAAGCAAGGAAATATACGACGGGGCAACGCCCTCCGGCAATTCCGTCGCGGCCCTGAATCTCCTGCGATTAGGTCGTATGACGGGCGATGTGGAGTTGGAACGGAAGGCGGAGTCGCTCATTCAGAGCTTCTCCGCTGAAATCGCAGCCTATCCCATGGGTTATACCCAGATGCTTCATGCCATAGACTTCATGATCGGCCCCACAAAAGAAATTGTCATCGCCGGGGACCCGAAACAGGAAGCCGCGAAAGAGATGATCCGGTCTATCCAACAGACCTATCTGCCCAACAAGGTGATGCTGGTGGCTTCGGATGATGGTAAGGGCAAGGAAACCGCTCAAAAACTTGCGCCCTTTTTAAAAGATATGAAACCCGTTGACAACAAACCGACGGCCTATATCTGCGAACAATACGCATGCCGGAACCCTATTGCCAATTTGGACGAATTGCAGCGGGCTCTGAAAGGATAATTCTTCATGCTCTTCATTTCCTTCATGGTTAAAAAGAATCGGGAGTCCCATGGATACCATCCGCAAGCAGATCATCGACCTGTTGACTGAAATGCAAATGACCGCCATCGACCTTTCACAGGAACTTGGAATCAGCGAAAAGGAGGTCTACGCCCATCTTCCCCATGTTGCCCATACCGCAAAGGCCGGAGGCAAAACACTCATTATCATTCCGTCCAGATGCGAGACATGCGGATACGAGTTTTCCGGACGAAAACGCTTTACAAAACCGGGGAAATGCCCTACATGCAGGAGCACGCACGTTCAGAAACCCCAATTCAAAATAGAATAACCCGCGGACCGGTAAGGGCGGGAAATCGAAGGAGACGCAGCATGAAAACGAAGGAAACTTTAGGTTTCATCGGCGCGGGGAACATGGCAAGCGCCCTGATAAAGGGACTGATCAAGAGCGGTATCTATAAAAAGGAGCATCTTCTGGCCGCGGACCAAAGCGATGCTTCCCTGAAAAAGGCCGGAGAAGAATTCGGCATCCGATGCTGCGCATCCAACCTGAAACTGGCATCGGATAGCGCCGTCATTCTTTTAGCGGTAAAACCTCAAAACATGCGCGATGTCCTGGAAGAAATCAAGGGGCAGATCCGAAAAGATCACTTGATTATCTCCATTGCCGCGGGGATCCCTTTGAAAATGATACGCGAAATCCTGGGGACGGATCTCCCCATGATACGAGTAATGCCCAATACCCCGGCACTCATTCAGGAGGGGGCCAGCGCCCTGGCTCCAGGACCCTTTGCGGGAGAAAAGGACATGGCGCTGGCAAGAAGAATTTTCAGCGCAGTCGGAATCGTTGTGGAAGTAGAAGAAGCCATGATGGATGCCGTAACAGCCCTTTCGGGCAGCGGTCCGGGATATGTGTTCAGGATCATGGAGTGCATGGTGGAGGCAGGGACAAATGTGGGACTGGAGCCGGATGTGGCGTTAAAACTGGTCATCCAGACCTTCCTGGGAGCCGCCAGACTGGCCGGCGAATCGGAACATTCCCTTCCCGATCTTCGGAAAATGGTTACATCACCGGGAGGGACCACGGCCGCCGGGTTGGGGGTATTCGAAGGCTCGGATTTGAAGGGCATCATCGAGAAAGCCGTAGATGCCGCCTGTAGAAGATCCTTGGAATTAGGGAAGAAGAATTAGATCACTCCATCTTTCCTCATTGCAACAATCTCTTTGTCCGTATATCCACCGATCTCCATGAGCACTTCCTCTGTATGTTCTCCCAGGTCCGGGGAA
>JBBSAR010000386.1:0-4617 GCA_038252125.1 Desulfatiglandales bacterium | reverse complement strand
GCGGTGACCTTTATGCTGAAAAGCACCGCAACCATTCATGACATCGATTTGGCTTTGGTGTTTGATGAATATGGAAAATTCCTCACCTCCTATCCGAAAATCGAAACGGGCGCAAATGATTCCGTCTTCAATTCCCTCATCAGCGACGGCAGAGAGAGGGTTGATGTAGAAGCCATCCCTTATCCCATCATCGCCACCCATTTTCCCGAATTTGTTTCATTCCAGGAAGAAAATCTGGTTCTTTCCTTCAAATCGGTCAGCCATCTTATCCATGACACGGGAGACATTTATGGATATGTGGTATTGCTGAAGCTCATCAACGGGAACAAACCGATGGCGGAGCAGATGGCCAAAATAGCCGAAACGGAAATTGCCTATTTTGATGCTGACAAAGAACTGATTCTAACCAGTTTTCCAAATACCAATCTTCCCTTCACAAAAAGAGCTGCCATGGAGTTCGAAGGGAATGCTTATTTTTTAAAATCCGAACCCATAATGGATTTTCATGGAGATGCGGTTGGAACACTGCTCGTGGCCCTGAACAAGATGCCTTTCCTTCAGCACCAGAGACATCTCCTCATCAATAATCTTACCCCTTTCTTCCTCTCGTTCATCATCTCGGCCGCCTTGTTTTTTCTTTTGAAAACAAAGGTCTTCAACAAGATTAATCAACTCATAGCCGCCCTGCGCAAGGTGGCGGAAGGCGAAGGAGATCTGAGTGTGCGGGTGAAGGTCCCGACAAAAAACATGACAAGGAACAAGAAAGACCTTGATGAGGTGGAACAGATGGGCGTCGATTTCAACCGGATGATGGATAAGCTCGAAGATACCCAGCGTCAGTTGATTAAGGCGAGAAGAGAGGCGGAGTTAGCCAGCACTCTGAAGAGCGAATTTCTTGCGAATATGAGCCACGAAATCCGGACCCCCATGAATGCGGTAATTGGGTATACCGAAATGCTTCTCGAAGGAGGGTTGTCAAAGGATCAGCGCGAATACGCAGCCACTATCAAGAGCAGTGGCGATACATTGCTTAGATTAATCGACGACATCCTCGACTTTTCCAAAATCGAGGCAGGAGAGCTGGATTTTAATGAGAGCGATTTCGATCCGGAATCCATAGTCTATGAGGTATGTGACATCATTCGCCCGAAAATTGGAACAAAAGCGATTGAGATTGTCTGCAAGATCAGTCCGCTCATACCAACGATTGTACATGGGGACCCGGGCCGTTTCAGACAGGTCCTCATCAATCTCATGGGAAACGCCCCTAAATTCACCGAATCGGGTGAAATAGAGGTTTCCATGGATGTGGACGAAGAAGTGGAAGACCGGATAAAGCTTCATTGCAGAATACAGGATACCGGAATCGGAATTCCCCGGGAAAAACTAACCTCCATATTCGAACCTTTCAAACAAGCGGATGGAACCACCACCAGAAAATATGGCGGAACCGGTCTGGGGCTGTCCATCTGTAAAAAAATTTCCAATTTATTGGGAGGGGATGTCTGGGCTGAAAGTCCGCCGGGGAATCTGCCGGTAGAAATATCGAATCATTTTAAAGCCGATTCCGACCTGGAAAATATTAATAAAGGAAGCCTTTTCCATTTTACCGCATGGTTCAAAACGGTCGCCGCCGTGATAAAGCCGGATGCATCCACCCCCATTTCCCTTGCCAGGAAAAAGGTTCTCCTTGTTGATGACAACGCTACGAATCTGAATATTTTGAGCCACGTTCTGCAACTGGTTGAGATAGAGGTGATTTCCCTTCTCAACGGCAAGGAGGTTTTACCGACCCTGGAGTCCGCTCTGGGAAAAAAGGCGCCTTTTGATGCAGCGATTATTGATATTCAGATGCCGGATATGGATGGGTACGACGTAGCGGGAATGATCCGCACCGCGTCATCTCCTATTCGGGATCTGCCACTCATCGCCCTGTCTTCTATGTTGGAAAGGGACGTCCGGAAAAATACAGGCGCCAGGTTTGATTGTTTCCTGACAAAACCTATTCGAAAAGAACGGCTTTATGCCAAACTGAAAAGCGTACTGGACGGAAGAAAAGCGCCCTCCGCTGCGTCGGAACGGGTGGAAAGGGAGACGCCAGAGGAAGATCGCACCAGGGAGGAGAAAGAACATGCCGAAAAGATTCTGCTTGTAGAGGATAACCTGGTCAATCAGAAACTCGCAAAGATGATGCTTGCCAAAGCGGGATTTCAGGTAGATGTAGCGGGCAATGGAAAAGAAGCCGTTGAACAAATAACCTTATCGCGGCGACATTACCACATTGTATTCATGGATGTTCAGATGCCTGAAATGGATGGCATTGCCGCGACAAAGGAGATTCGGAAATGGGAAGAAAGGCGAAAGTCCGCCAAGGGGTGGAAGAGACTGCCGATTGTAGCGATGACAGCCCATGCCATGAAGGGAGACAGGGAGAAATGCATTGAGGCCGGCATGGACGATTATCTGACTAAACCAATCAATAAGGAAGCGATGCTTGAAATGACCCGTAAATGGAACATAACATAAGGAGATGTAATGGATTTTAAGAAGCTGGGAGAAAATCTCGGATTGGAAGAAAATGAATACCTGGAATTTGTGGATCTGCTTGTCCAAACCGGTAAATCAGACCTCCAGAAACTCAAGACAGCCGTGGAACAGGGAGACTCAGACGATGCGGGTAACGCCGCCCATTCACTGAAAGGCGCTTCCGGAAACCTGGGTCTCATGGATATTTTTGAGATTGCCGGGCAATGTGAGAAAACGGCACGGGATCACAGGATGAATGACCTGCCCCCTTTGATAAAAAGGATCGAAGAGATGCTTTTAGCACTCTCCGAGGCGGCCCTAAAATAGGGAATGGGCAGCTGGCCAAACCTTCACTCTATCCTGAGCTCGGGACTGGAGTCGATCATGAAATGGTGGACCCCTTAAAGCTCTCCGATCGGAGGAGCCTCCCCAGGTTCTGGATATCGTTGCCTATGATGACTACCTTTAAGCCTTCCTTCTCCGCTGCTTTTGAGGCGATGGGGTCAAAGGGCATGTTCAAACCGGGGTCCCATTCGTCACCCACCAGTTTTCGGAATTCGGGCCAGGATATTTTTTCCAGTTTTTCCGCGGCAGGATCTTTTTTCGGATCGGCACTGTATACATAGTCGATATTGGACATATTGATGACCCTGGATGCGCCGAACCGTTTCGCCAACTGAACGGCCCGCAGATCCGTTGAACTGCCTGGCTGGAAACCCGCCCCGATAATAATCCGTTTATCTCTATCGATCTCTTCGTCGGGATCGTGAATGACCTTCCGGTGTGCCTCATTTTCGAAAATAGACCGGACCAGTTCCGCGTTCAACCGGGTTGCGGCGATTCCGATCCAGTCCAGGTCTTCGTTGGAAACCGTCGCCAGATCTCTTGCGGCGTTCTGATAATTCCTGCAGATCCTGCCGCCTCCGCAAATGATAATGAAACGCTCAGACGGAATGCTTAAAATAATCTCTCGAAATTTCTTCAGAAACGATCCATCCACCTGATCCGGCACGATAATGGATCCCCCTAAAGATATGACTGCTGTTCTATTGGTCATGCGATATTTCCTCTTATCAAACTTCACCCGTTTTGGGTCTCAGAGTTCAGATTAAGGAAGGTGTTTTTTCAAACTTTAAGACCCTGCCAAAAAAGCAATAAAAAGGCAATAGAATCTTTTCGTCGATCTGTTCCATAAGAATATCATCGTAATCCGGTTCCGATCCCCGTGCTTTCCATTTGGAGGGATGATCTGATTTCTCTCCTTCAGACGGGCGCGGAACGGCACTGGACAACTGAGGTTCCGGTGCAAAACCCCGATTATTCTCAAGCCAGCGGTCGCAGTCGTCATAGCTTCCCACATAGGTCGCAATGGGATGATTCCCCCGTTTCACGCACACCAGCCTGCATGCGCCTCCCAGGCTGTATTTCCGGCAGCCGCTGACGCGGGGTTCGCCGTTCTTAGCTCTATGATGAGATAATCCACCACCGGCTCCCAGATATAAACCATTAGCACACAGTCCGATGACCTAAAATTCGGCGGTCGCCCGCAGCCCGAAAATCCACCCGTTCGGGCTGTCGCCCTCTTTCATGGAATCCTTCATATACTGGATGTCTCCGGTGATGGCGAAAATGTCGGTCAGGGCAAAACGGCCATAGGTTTCGAAGATATTTGTGTGATCTAAATCCAGATTGCCGCCTCTCAGGTGCGCGTAACCAATGCCCACATTGTCGCCTTCACGGCCCCAGAGTTCGCCGCCGATGTTCAGGCCTCCGGAATACAGGTCCTTGCAAACAAGGGCCGCCGCGTCATCCATTTGCCATCCGAACCGAAGCCATGCCCCCAGGATTTCCCCTAATTGTTGATCAAAGGAAATCAACGTGCAACTCAATCGTCCTTTCTTGGTTCCTGCCATATCGCTAAAGTCAGTGCCGGTGGTGTCCACAAGCAGACGGTAATTTCCTTCCCCCAGCCCGAAATCCACCTTGTAGCCGAACTGGATTCCGTAATAATTGTAGGGCTCGTCGTTATCCCCTTCTTCCCCGTTGCTCCCCATGGCCATGCCCACGCCTTTCAGGGAAAAGGCGCCCAGT
>JBBSAR010000385.1:0-4619 GCA_038252125.1 Desulfatiglandales bacterium | reverse complement strand
TTCTGTATAAATTTGGCTACAAGAATGTATGGCTGTATGACGGCGGCGCCGTAGGCTGGGCAAAAGCCGGTCATCCTTTTGTAAACCAATTCACCGGAAAATTCGTGATTACCGAATACCGGCAATCTCCTTCAAAGGAAGAGATGTCTTATCGCATTCGCGAATTTCATCCCTATTAACGGGAAGTTCGCGCAACCCCCCTTCAGGGAAAGGGCTCATAGCCTTTTCCCTGAGCCACCCCGCCTCAAAACTCCGCCTCTTTAAAAACCAACGTAATGCTTCCCTTCATCACATTTTTTACTTTGGCCTTGATGACAATACGGATGGTCTGGTTGCTGGGACAGCCTACGATTCGGTTGAGGTCCGGGTCGAATAGCGTTTTTGCCGAGCGGGCGTTGTGCGAGTTTTTCCTGATTGGGTGTTAGGGCATCACGCCGTAACTCTTGAGCTTTTTGTGGAGGGTTTTCCTGGTGATTCCCAGCCTGCGGGCCGCTTCGCTCTTGTTTCCTTCGGCGGCTTCCAGAGTCCTTAAGATGGTCTGTTTCTCCATTTCCGCCAGGGGGACATCTGCTGAGGGGATGGGTGAAACAGGAGGCTGATCGTTCCCATCTGTCATGTGGACTCCCTCCTTTATCTCCAGTGGCAGTTCTTCCAGGTCAATATAGTCGTGCCTTGACATGACCACCGACCTTTCCACCGCATTCATCAATTCACGAACATTTCCGGGCCAGCGATACTGCAGCATGCCGTCCATGGCTTGCGGCGAAAACCCTTTCACGGGCTTTTTGTTCTTTTCCGCGAAAAGGGTTAAGAAGCGGTTGGCCAAAAGCGGGATGTCTTCTCTTCTGTCCCGAAGTGCGGGAATGTTCAGGGCAATGACATTTAGCCTGTAGTAGAGGTCTTCCCTAAACCGGCCCTCTTCTATCTCTTTCATGAGCGGTTTATTGGTGGCGGCGATGACCCTTACGTCTACCGTGATCGTTTCTTCTCCGCCGACCCGGACCAGTTCCCGTTCCTGCAAGACTCTTAACAGCTTGACCTGCATGGAGAGGGGCATTTCGCTGACCTCATCCAGGAAGATGCTGCCCCCTTCCGCCTGCTGAAATTTGCCATCTTTCTGCCTGTGCGCTCCGGTAAAGGCGCCTTTTTCATGTCCGAACAGCTCCGATTCCAACAAACTTTCGGTGATGGCGGCACAATTTACCTTGATGAACGGCCCTTCTTTCCTTGCGCTGTTAAAATGAATCGCGCCGGCGATCAGCTCCTTTCCGGTTCCCGATTCCCCCGTGATCAGGACGCTTGCTTCCGAAGGCGCCACCTGAGCCACGGATTCCAGCAGACTGACCATCACGTTGCTCCGGCCGATAATGTTTCCTGTATCGAACTTCCTACCCAGGGCTTCCTTCAGAACGCGGTTTTCCTCCTTGAGCATGCAATGGTCCATTGCCCGGTCCAGAATCAAGCGAAGCTCATCAAAATCGAGGGGCTTTGTCAGGTAGTCGTAAGCCCCGTTTTTCAGGGATTCTACGGCCGTTTCCACGGAGGAATAGGCGGTCATAATAATGATCGGGATGGCTGGATTATAGGATTTGATTTCGTACAGGGCCTCCAACCCGGAGATTTTCACCATCCTGATATCCATCAAAATGAGATCAAAGGGGCGTTCCTTGACCTTTTCGATGGCGGTTCCACCGTCATCTGCTTCTTCAATACGGTAACCCCATCCCCCCAGAAGCGTTTTGAGCATGGTTCTGTGAGCATGGTCGTCATCTACGACGAGAATACTGTTTTTCTTTTCCATCCGGTTCCATCTCCCTCCCCCGGCCCCTCCCGTCAAGGGAAGGGATGTTTTGCTCAAACACTACCTAACCATCTGACTGTTCAACCATTTAACAAGCTCTCGAAGGAAGCAAGACCGTGACGGTTGTGCCCGTATTGGGGATCGTTTCGATTCTTACCTCGCCTCCATGCGATTCAATAATCTTGTGTACGATCGCAAGCCCTAAGCCCGTCCCGGAGGATTTTGTAGTAAAATAGGGATCAAAGAGCTTGGGAAGATCCCTTTCCGGTATTCCTTTTCCGGTATCGGAAACGGTGATTCGGAAACGATTACTGCTTCCATCCAGGTCGAGGCCGACCGTGAGCACGCCTTCCTGTTCCATGGATTCGATGGCGTTCAGATAAAGGTTTAGAAGAACCTGTGTAATCCTGTCCGTGTCGATCCAGGCCTCGAGGGGCTCGGCGCTGTTGTGAAATGTGATTGTTATCCCTTTCGCATTGGCGTCCCCTTCGATCAGTTTCAGGGAATGCTTTATCACACGCTCGAGGGATACGGGTTCTTTCTGAACGGTCAAGGGCCGTGCAAATTCGAGAAGCTGCCCGATCACCCGGTTCAGACGTTCCACCTCCTGGATCATGATTTCAGCGGTACTCAGGTCTTCAGGAACGTTTCGATATCTTTCCTTGAAATAGGTGGCAAACCCCTTGATGGAACTCAAGGGATTTCGTATTTCATGGGCTACGCCGGCCGCCAGCGTTCCGATGGAGGCCAGATGGCGGCTCCTTGCCACCTCACTTTTCAGGTGTTGAATTTCCGTGAGGTCCCTGAAAAGGATGATCCAACCCAGAGAACCGCCGCTCTCGTCTTTCAAAACGGTCCCAATGACCTCAAGGGGTACGGTCTTTCCGCCCTGAACCAGACACTCAAATTCACTTTCGATGGGTCCTTCCTGGCCTTTTAGTCGCAGGAGAAAATCGGCTAACGGGTTCGAAAGAACCTCTGCCGCCTCTCTGCCCAGGATCTTGTCCGCCGAAAGTTCGAGAACCGCTCCTGCAGTCTGATTAAAGGACGCAATTCGATCGTCTCTATCAATGGCCAGGAGCCCCATGGGCATATTTTCCACCAGATTGTCGGAAAAGGCTTTTACCCGTGAAAGAGAAGCCTTTGTAGTACGATAGGCCTGGGCCAGAAAAAGGGCGATGACTCCAGCGAAACAGATGAGAAGAAGGGTCGCGGCCATGAATACACTCTTTCGTGTATCCTCTTTTCGCGCTTCTTCTACAGCGCCCATGTTCAGACCCACGAAAATGATCTGCCTCGAAAGGGATGCCTTGCCATTCGATGTCTCCTGCGAAGACATATGGGAACTGCACCAGTCGTTTTGCTGCATACGCATTCCCTTTCTGGCGCCTCCGTTTCGAATGGGCGTGAAACGCCTGAAAACTTCGAAAATCTTTTCGTTGTTGTCTCCGGCGATCTGTCTCCATCTGATTTCCGAAGAACTCGCAATCTGCCGCAGGTCAAGACCTGTTTTGTACCTGTCGCCGATTTTCTGCTCGTCGCTGTCCGCAAGAATCACCCCTCTTGCGTCGGTTACCAGGATATAGGCGATATCCGCCTGCCGGGCTGTTTCTGAAAGCAGTTTCTGTACCTGGTTTCCTCCCCATCTCATCCCTATCATACCGGTTCTGGCGCCGGCCTCAAACGACCGAATAAGGGCCGCGCCCTTTTCCACAAGGAGATTTATTGTGCTTTTCTTCTGCTGATCGATCGACTGGACGGTAATGAAGGCAAATATGGGCGCCAGAATCACAACGGCTCCGATGATGACCCATGGCGGAACGCCCGCCCATGACTTTTTGGATTTGATGATGTTCATAATAAAATTCTAAGGGCTAACAGTTAAATGCAATTTTTGAGTAATACCCGGGCATCCTTCAAAAAGGCTGGAAAGTAGTTTACATTTTCGGCTCATCGCGGATTAACGTGATTCTTGGATAAAAAGGGCTTAACGTCATTCCGGGCTTGACCCGGAATCCAGGTTTTCCAGGGCATCTGGATTCCTGCTTTCGCAGGAATGACGGGCAGTTCCACGTTCGACCATGATTTGTTAGATAGCTTTTGAATCCAGCTCAATTGCCGATTAGGGGGTGTTTTTCACGTTAATCCGCGATGAGCCACATTTTCCTACACTTGAAAGAACTCCAAGGTTTCAGGTTTCGGGTTTCAGGTTTCAGGTCTAAGACCCCGCAGGGCTGGTTTGTTTCTAAGTCCTTGCTGAACACTGAAACCTGACACCTGAAAACCAGAGACTCAACTAAAAGTGTAAAAAACCAATGAAGGATGCCAATACCCGTAACGATTTCTTAGTATCGAATGGTCCAGGGAACTTATGATTCCTCTGTCCTGACCATTTCTTCAAAGCAAGAAAGGTGCCGGACCAAAAAGTTCGCTCTTTTTTAGAACGGAGGCGCCAGATTTTTCCTTTATGAAGGACGGGATCTCCGACGGGTGTCAGGTTGATTCACGATAAGACCAAAAACCGTAACCGCAATGAATTTACAAAACCTTGAAATAGTGCGGATGGTTTCCGGATATTTTGTATCCACCGTAACTTTACATATGGGTAAAAAGTATCCGATTTTATCCTGGGGAATGCAATGAAAAATTTTGTATACTCCGAGAAAAGCAAGAAAAAACGTGATTCCTTCAGGTTACACCCGGGCTACGGTTCTGGCACGGCCATTGCTATCAAGTTTCTCGAAATTGAAAAGGCAATACCACTTTAATGGAAGAGGACACGGAAGGGGATTTTATCCGAACCAGGGTGGTCCCGGAA
>JBBSAR010000384.1:0-4628 GCA_038252125.1 Desulfatiglandales bacterium | reverse complement strand
TTTACCGTTTCGGCGTACATAACGAGTTAGAACCCGTCTTCCGGATTCAATTTGACGAGATTTAATCCATCCCGGTTCTAAAGCTTGTAATCCAAAATCACCATAAACGATGGAATTTCCACGGACCTTACCAAAAAGAAACTCCATAGCGGCTTGAAGGCGGGCGCGGATTACCTCTGTACCGCCTGCCCCTATTGCCAGTTGCAGTTCGATCAGGTCCAGAAGAAAAGCGCCTCCGAATGGGGGCTGGACAGATCTCTTCCAGCCATCCTTTATCCCCAGTTACTCGGTTTGTGCATGGGGATAGATGAAGCGGATCTGGGTTTGAAAAGGAAACCTATTGGAATCGATGCCATCACATCGTTCTTGAAACAGGAGTAAATTATGTCAACGAGTAGACTGGGCTCCGTCCTGGTTGTGGGGGGCGGCATCACCGGGATGCAGGCCGCCCTGGATATGGCGAATTCAGGATATTATGTCTATCTTATAGAACGATCCAGTTCCATCGGGGGCATGATGTCCCAACTGGATAAAACCTTTCCAACCAACGACTGCGCCATGTGAATTATCTCCCCGAAACTGGTCGAGGTCGGCCGGCACATCAATATTGAGTTGCATACACTGTCCGAAGTAAGCGCCATATCCGGCGAAGAAGGCAATTTCGAGGTTACCCTTATCCGGCATCCTCGATATGTGGATATGGATAAGTGCATTGCCTGTGGCGCCTGCGCCGAAAAATGCCCGAAAAAGGTCTCCAATGAATATGACAGCGGCATGGGAAAGAGAAAAGCCATTTACGTAAAATACGCCCAGGCCGTCCCTCTGAAATATGCCATTGATCCGGAGCAATGCATCAAACTGACGAAGGGCAAGTGCGGGAACTGTGAAAAGATCTGTCCTACGGGCGCCATCCGGTATGACGATCAGGAGAAGCAGTTGAAGCTGCAGGTGGGCGCCGTAATCGTTGCGGATGGAAGCAAGACCTATGATCCGGCCCAGCACGATACTTACGGATACGGAAAAAATCCCAATGTGGTGACCAGCCTGGAGTTTGAGCGGATTCTCTCCGCATCCGGCCCCTATGGCGGGCACATGGTCCGGCCCTCAGACAAAAAAGAACCGAAAAAAATCGCCTGGCTGCAGTGCATCGGCTCCAGGGACGAACACCTGAACGGAAAAGGCTATTGTTCCGGAGTATGCTGTACCTACGCCGTCAAGGAAGCCATGCTGGCCAAGGAACACGCCGGAGGAGATCTGGATGCCGCCATCTTTTATATCGACATCCGAACGAACGGAAAGGATTTTGAAAGATATTACAACCGTGCCAGGGAGGAACAGGGGGTTCGCTTCATAAAATCGAGGGTTACCCACATTGTCTCCGATGAAGAATCCGGCATGAGCCTGATTCGTTATGTGAACGAACAGGGACGTACCATGGAAGAACCGTTTGACATCGTGGTCCTTTCCGTAGGCCTGGGAGCGACCGCGGAAGGCCGGGAACTGGCGGAAAAACTGGGGATCAAACTGGATCGCTACCATTTCGTCAGCACCGGGAGCTTTAAACCGGTGGAAACATCGAAGGCCGGCATTTTCGTCTGTGGAGCATGCCAGGCCCCCAAGGACATTCCCTCTTCCGTAGTGGACTCCAGCGCGGCGGCAGGTGTCGCGGGAAGCCTTCTTTCCGGATCCCGCTGGTCCATGACCAAGGTGCAGGAAGCACTCAAACAACGCAATATCAAAGGCGAAGCCCCTCGCGTGGGGGTCTTTGTGTGCCGTTGCGGCACCAATATCGCCGGAACGGTGGATGTCCCCGCCGTAGCCGAATTCGCAAAAGGGCTGCCCGGCGTAGCGTTCGTGGAAGACAATATGTTCAGCTGCTCCCAGGACACCCAGGATAAAATGTCCCGGGTTATCCAGGAACAGGGGCTGAACCGGGTGGTGGTGGCCGCCTGCACTCCCAAGACCCACGAGCCCCTTTTCCAGGAAACGCTCATCAACGCAGGGCTCAACAAGTACCTCTTTGAAATGGTGAACATCCGGAACCAGTGCTCCTGGGTGCACAAAGACGACCCGGAAGCCGCCACGCTCAAGGCAAAGGATCTGATTCGGATGGCCGTAGTCAAAGCCTGCATGCTGGAGCCGTTGACGGAGCCGGTGCTCAATATCAACCAGAATGCCCTCGTTATCGGTGGAGGCGTAGCCGGCATGGAGGCTGCCCGCAATCTTTCCGGGCAGGGTTACCAGACCTACCTCGTGGAACGGAACAAAGAGTTGGGTGGGAATGCCCTTTCCCTCCATGAAACATGGCGCGGAGAGAATATCCAGGAATACCTCCGGAACCTCATTCAGCAGGTCGAAGAAGATGAGAGAATCAAGGTATATGTGGGCGCGGAAATAGGCGAGGTGGAAGGCTTTGTAGGCGATTTCAAGACCATGATTAAACAGGGAAGGGAACAAAGGATTCTGGAACACGGAGTAACCATTATAGCCACCGGCGCCTCGGAATATCTTCCGGAAGGTCCCTCTCTTCAAGATTCCCAAGCGGTCGCAACGGGGCTCGGGTTCCAGAGGATGCTGTTGGAAAATGATCCCCGTCTGGATGGAATACGTACGGCTGTCTTTCTTCAGTGCCACGGGTCGCGGATACCCGAACGCCCTTACTGTTCCAAAGTATGCTGCACCCAGAGCATCAAATCGGCCCTCGAACTCAAAAAGAGAGATCCCGAAATACGGATCTTTATTCTCTACCGGGATATGCGGCCTTACGGCCTTCGGGAAGACCTGTACAGGGAAGCCAGGATGAAAGGGATTGCCTTTCTCCGTTACCAGTTCGAAAAACCGCTCCATATGGAAGCGCAAAACAAAGAGGTGGAAATCCGATTCACGGACCTGGTCTTGAGAAAAGAGATGAATCTTCGCGCGGATCTTCTTGTCCTTGCTTCGGCCATTCTCCCTCAAAAAGAAAATCCGTTGGCCCGTTTCTTCAAGGTCTCACAGAACGAAGACGGTTTCTTTGCCGAAGCCCATGTAAAACTCCGCCCGGTGGATTTTGCCACGGACGGGGTTTTTGTATGCGGCCTGGCACATTCCCCGAAACCGATCGACGAAAGCATCGCCCAGGCGCAGGCGGCTTCCGCACGGGCGGTAACCCTTCTGTCCGCAAAGAGTATTGCCGTCAGCGGCACCGTGGCCCGGGTCGACCCCGTTTACTGCAGCCGTTGCGGCGTGTGTATCGACATCTGCCCTTACTCGGCCCCCCGATTCGATGAAAAGACCGGCAAGGCGGCAATCCAATCCACCCTGTGCAAGGGATGTGGTCTTTGCGTGGCCTCCTGCCGTTCAGGAGCCCTCCACCTGAAAGGATTTGAAACCGCCCAGATCATGGGAATGATAGAAGGGATCTGTTGAGCAAACCAAATGTCTTAAAAAGTTTTTTGACAGCCCGTCGCGGCGATGATACAATGAAGTCCGCTGTACCAGGAGGGTACAACGTACCTGCCTGTTTGGAAAGAAATAGATGCAACTCGGGAACTCACTTTTAGAAAAGGGGGAAGAGATGTTTGACATCCATGATTTGCGCTCAATCATCATGCTGAACTACCTGAAAGACGACATGCTTGAGAAGATCCTGAAAGTGACGACTCTTAAGGAGTACAGCGCGGGAGAATACATCCATCGGGAAAGGGGCTATGCGGAATTTCTTTTTGCCCTTGTGGAAGGGAAGGTCAGCCTTGAAACCGAAAAGGACTCCTCCACCAGTTTTATGGTAACCCAGCTCGACAGGGGCCATACCTTCGGATTTTCCTCCCTGCTGGATACGGAACACCGCAAGTATCTGGGGCATGCCAGGGCCATGACCGATGTAAAAGTCTACTGCTGGAAAGCCGCTGATATCGAGAAACTGCTGATTGAAGATTATGAAATGGGTTTCCTCCTGATGCGTCGGATCGCAAACATCATCGATCGCCGTCTCCAGGTGGTCAAAGCCCAATTGGTGGAACTGCACGAGTAGGCAAAACATTTTCTAAAAAGAATAGACCACAAATAGATCGAACATACTGTTCGATGTCTGATATGCGGTATTTTTTTGTGCTTCTATTTCAGTAGCTTGCAGAAACCATCCGGACAGACGCCGATTTTAATTCATTTTGACAAACACTTCGTTTATAAAGGAGCTTGTTTTAAGACCATCTCACCTGCCAAACTGACCGGACAATATACGGAGAAATAGTGATGCGGGTTTTCGGAACCATCCTGGTCATCATCGGAGGGATTTTGTTCTTTGTGTACTTTCTGCTGTGGACCCTCGAAGACTACAGGTACGAATACGAAATATTCTCCAAGTGGCCAATTTTTCTGTGGATCTTCATCATCTTTGTGGGAATCATCTTCCTTGCAAAACAGAAAAGACGGACCCGGTTTTGAACAGTTCACAGTTGTCAGTTCACAGTCTTTCAATTGTGACCCGATAACCGCGAACCGTAATCGCCTAACTCTCAACCAAACGTCTCGTCAAAGCAACCGCCTCACCGGCATCAGCGCCGTGGCCATCCGCCCCTATCTTCTCCGCAAAAGCCTTGCTCACCGGGGCTCCGCCCACCATGATTTTCATCTTCTTTCGGAGCCCC
>JBBSAR010000383.1:0-4647 GCA_038252125.1 Desulfatiglandales bacterium | reverse complement strand
GCGCCAGATGCACATTATCGGCGGCCCAGACGAAACTCCTTCTCCATTGAATGTTGGTCTGCTTTTCTTCAACCCGGAACCACAGCTCTTTTTCCCTGCCACCCAGATTGACGTGGTCTGGTTCCCGGACGATGCGGGAGGAGATAAGTTTACCGAAAAGACATTTCACGGCCCACTCCCGCGGATGATCCGTGAAGCGCTGGGCTATATTCGTCGCAACTACCTGAATGAAACGGTCCTTAAACATTCCGGCAGGGCTGAAGCTACGAGAGTCGCCAATTTCCCATATGAAGCCATTGAGGAAGCCGTGGTCAATGCCATCTATCATCGCAGTTACGAGGAACGTGAGCCCGTAGAAGTGCGTATTACCCACCATGACTTGGTAGTACTCAGTTATCCCGGCCCTGATCGTTCAGTTCGCCTCGAACAGCTCCGCATTGGCCGCGTCATCCCCCGCCGATACCGCAACCGCCGTATCGGCGAGTTTCTAAAGGAATTGGATCTAACTGAAGGCCGGGCTACCGGCATCCCTAAGATATTCCGCGCCATGAAAGAGAACGGCTCTCCACCCCCTGAGTTTGAATTCGACGAGGATCACACCTATTTTCTGGTACGCCTGCCGATTCATCCGGAGGCAGGGCCTGCTGCCGAGGAGTATGAGACTCAGTCTGCTCTGAAGTCAGGGGTAGAGTCAGGGGTAGAGTCGGAAATGGCAATTTCACTCCTAAACGGACTCAGGGATAGCGAATTGGGAAAAAAGGAAATGGCGAAAATGCTTGGAAAGCATAAGCCAAGCCGTTATCTCAATGAACTCGTAAGTAAAATGGTCTCAAATGGGCTTATCGAATTCACCATCCCCGATAAGCCCACCAGCAGACTGCAAAAGTACCGGCTTACTCAAAAAGGCCGGACTTGGATAGATAGCATGCGCCCAGGACGGGCCGACGGCCTTCAATAATTCAATAACTTTTTTAAATTCATCTATTAGCAAATGGACATCAAAGAACTTCAAAACAAGGTGATAGAATTCAGAGATAAGCGGGAATGGGCGAAGTATCATAACCCAAAAGACCTGGCCATATCCCTTTCCCTTGAAGCAGCCAAACTGTTTGAAATCTTTCAATGGGAAGATGCGGGGGAGGTGCGGGCCGGCAAGTCGGATGAAGAAATACGAAGAATGAGGCATGGGGTCAAGTCTGCTCTTGACTCACCCTGAAGCAGAAATGGGGAGAGTTACATCAGCCCATATATTGGCTCTCGATTTTTCACGATATGGTTACCGTATGCCCCCGAAAGCCCGCATAGATGCCACGGATTTGCTGCGCTACTTTGTTTCCGAAAAATCGAACAGAAAGGGATTCTCGATATTAGAAGGACCGGGAAGGTTTTCTTGAGCAGTTATCAGACTGTAAAAAGTGGCGATTGTGTAAAGGAACAAAGATCGTTTTTGCAGCATCGAGGTTAGGTGAGAGAAAAAATATGGCGGAATACGGTGAGTGGAATCGCAAAGGGGCAACCCTTAGCGACACAACGGCGAAGAAGGAATTCGGCGTTGATCAAGACTTCATTGTGAAGGGGATTCGAGCGGGCAAACTCGAATACCGGGAAGGCGCGATATGGGGAAATCCATATCTCAGGCTCTTGAGGAGCCAACTTGAAACGTACATCGCTGAGGAGCTTGGCCCGGATCGTTTGTCGAGCGGCAAAAACCAGACGGAACTTCGGAAGATCAAAAAGGAAATGGCCGATCTGAAAAAGAAACTGGATGCGCTTCAAGCCCGGAGAACCGAACTTGAGAAACAAACGAAAAAATAATGGACCGAAAAAGGCAGACCGACTTTTCCCCCTCGTTCCCACGCTCCCGAGTGGGAATGCATACGAGTCGTGCGGGGTTGCACGAAAAGGCGTTTGCAAACAGCGTCGTTGCTGTGCTGCATCTGAAGTTCTCAGAGAGTTGAATGAATTGGCCGGTTGGGGTGATTAGGGGCAAGGGGGACGCCCATGTATTTATGCGTTTCTTTTTCTTTTGGTGTATGACGAAAATTCATACCAAGACAATTGGGAATAGACGCACCTGGGGCGTTGCACCACATCATTTCTCGTGGGATGGAACAAGGACGAATATTTGAAGACGATGAGGACAGGGACAATTTTGTTAAACGGCTTGCGAGGCTGGAAGAGATAGGAGAGGGGTGGAAAGAATTGGAGGGAATGCTGAAATGAGTTCGGAACTCGGGTCATTGAATGCGGAGTTTTTCGACTCCGTGTGCGCCATCCTCGCCGAAGCGCGCCGCACCGCCTATGTGCGGGTGAACAGCGTGATGGTCGAGGCCTACTGGGAGATCGGCCGGCGGATAGTGGAGGAAGAGCAGAAGGGCGAAGCGCGGGCTGGGTACGGCGATGAATTGATGGCCGAGCTGTCAAGACGTCTGGCGGGTGAATTCGGCAAGGGGTTTTCCGTCGCCAATCTGCGCAATTTCCGCCAGTTCTACCAGACTTTTCCCGAGCTTGAAAAACGCTACGCGCTGCGTAGCGAATTGGGGTGGACCCATTACCGGCTGATCATGAGGGTCCCCGATCCCGAAGCCCGGGCGTTTTACATTGAGGAAGCCGCCAACCACGCATGGAGCAGCCGACAACTGGAACGTAACATCCGGAGCGGCTGGCATCAGCGTCTCCTCGTTAAACCACCTCCGGCACCCTCCGACCATTCCGTACGGCGCCCCGAAACCCTCCTCAAAGATCCCTATATTCTGGAGTTTCTCGACCTGCCCGACGACCCAAGGCTCCACGAGCGCGCGCTTGAAACCGCCATCATCGGCAAGCTTCAGCACTTCCTGCTTGAGCTGGGCAAGGGCTTCTCCTTTGTCAGCCGGCAGTTCCGTATTAGCACCGAAACATCGCACTTCTATATTGATCTGGTTTTTTACAATTATCTGCTCAAATGTTCTGATCGACCTGAAGACAGGCAAACTCACCCACCAGGATATCGGCCAGATGGATATGTATGTTCGCATGTTCGACGACCTCAAGCGCGGCACCGACGACAATCCCACCCTCGGTATCATTCTCTGCGCCGACAAGGACGACACTGTCGTCCGTTACTCCGTCCTCAAGGAAAGCGAGCAGCTCTTCGCCTCCAAATACCTCCGGGTGCTGCCGAGCGAGGAAGAACTGGCAAGGGAGCTGGAGGCGCGGCACATCCTGAAGATTAACCGGGAAGGAGGGGAGTATGTGGGAATAGGTACGCTGTAAGGTTTTTAGGTTTCGCTTTTACGTCCCATATTCAGGTGGATAAGATGGCTGTGAGCAAGCCGCTAACGCGAGGAACTGAGAACGCCAAATCGGTGACAAAGGAAGGAAATTCAATATGGCGGCGAAACGGAAATCCAGTAATCCAACTTGGTCGGATGTGAAGGTGCCGGTGAGCAAATTGGATGAGAGACAACTGGTCAACCTGGTCGCGGATCTCTATCGTTTCTCAAAGGAAAATCAGGCATTTCTTCATGCACGGTTTGGGGTCGGCGATGATCCCCTTGAACCTTACAAGAAAACAATTAATGCGTGCCTATACCCGGACGTCTACAAAAACAAACCAATTCAAATATCAAAAGCCAAAAAGGCGATCAACAGCTATTCAAAAGCGATTGGTGACCCGCTTGGTGAGACTGAACTTATGTTTTTTTTTGTTGAGCGAGGTAACGATTTTACACTGGATTTTGGTGACATAGACGAAGACTTCTATGACGCCCTTAATGGAATGTATGAGCGGGCTATCAAAAAGGTCCTCAGCCTACCGGAAGATCAGCGAGGCATTTTCCAGGATAGGCTTAAGGAGATTATGACATCTTCCTCAGACATAGGGTGGGGCTACCATGACATGCTCTCTGACGATTACTATGGGGCCTTTCCTGAAAAGTAATATTCAAGAACATGACCACCCCGACAAAAAAGTAAGTGACCCTCTTCGACCGGGTTGTTTCGATCCTTGAACAAGCGTGCTCCAATGTTGTTCGGTCAGTCAACAGCAACACTGTGCTTGCCTACTGGTTGGTCGGCAGGGAAACCGTGGAAGCGTTTCAAGGCGGTAAAGAACGGCTCGAATATCCACAATCTTTGGCCGAAGGATTGCAGAAGCAGATGAGTTCGCTTTACTGGATATTTAAAAACCCGTAGGGGGCCGATCTCCAGGGCTTTGTAATGAACCGTTGGTGGGAGGCAGGATTGGAAAATTTGGATCGAGCTTTGATCAAGTGGCCTGATTTTCGGTTCAAAACCGGGAGGTTCATGAATGGATAAGACAAAAATGACGTATTTCAAAGATGAAGACATTTTGCATTTGGCTATTTCAAATGAAAAAGAGTCCAATAGTGTGAAAATGAGTCCGAATGTGACGGCTGAATTTTATGAATAGGGTCATTTGATTTGTTGCGTAGGAACACACGGGGAGGACTGAACATGACAAATCTTACGGTGAGTATTTCTGATGATCGCTTCGCGAAGCTTAAGGAGGTTGCGGTAAAACTCGGTGTTACTCCAGAGGAACTGGCCGTCGCGAGTATCGAAGACTTGTTGGCTGGGCCTGAGGACTCTTTTGAAGAAGCAGTGGGGTATGTTCTGAAAAAGAATGCTGAACTTTATCGAAGG
>JBBSAR010000382.1:0-4666 GCA_038252125.1 Desulfatiglandales bacterium | reverse complement strand
GATTCCTGCGGCTGCAGCGGTTCATCTATGCTGGTACGGAAAAATCGATGAATAATAATAGCTTCGTTGTACCAGCAAAGAAGAACCTCTCGACGGTTGGTGAAGGGTTATCCAAGATGCGGCAGCAAAAAAGACCTCATGACTCCATTCAATCTCTGATTTTTGAATTAGGATACGTAAAAACTATTCCCGTTTAATTTTTTAGTCAAGCGGTAAAACGGATGGACAGCAATTGTCATTGTGGATTACCTGAAATCCGAGACCTTGGGGATCTCTTCCAACATAACGACCGTTCCAAATCTGCCGGTGCGGCCTTCCCCTCGGTACGAAAAGAAATGATCCGTTGTGCATCTGGTGCAGATCCCGGCCACTTCGATATGGTTCTTCTTCAGGCCGCACATCTGGAGCTGTCTGACACTTACGGCCCAGAGATTGAAATAGTTTTCTCTGGTCATGAATTCCCGGAAATAGTTCGGGAAAAGATCTCTGTACCCTTTGAACTCCGCACAGCATGGCCCCAGAGATGGTCCTATTGCGGCGCGCAGGAAAGTTGCTTTCGTGCCGAAGAGCGATTGCATTTTCGCGACAACCAGGGAGAGGATGTTCTGTACCTGGCCTCTCCATCCACAATGGACGGTTGCAACTACCCCGTTTTCCGGATCATAAAGGATGACTCCCTGACAATCCGCCTGCATGACCATGATAGCCATACCGGGAATATCGGTTATGATTGCGTCTCCTATCGGAATCTTTTCTTGCCTGACGGCATTCCCTCGTTCCGCAACAAGAATGTTGCAACCATGGACCTGTCTGGTATAGAAAAGATGCTTTGCACGAGAGACGGACTTGATCAAGGCAAGATTGGCAGTAACGTCATCGGTCGCATCCCCGACGCCGGGACTGATATTCAGGCTTTTGTAGGGAGTGCCGCTTCGTCCGCCATGTCGTGAAAAGGTCGTATGAAAAAGTTCCGGGAATGTGGATAAGATGGAATATTGAAGAATCGCAAGTGCGTCGTTATTCAATGAAAACGGGTTTTGTTGCGCAGGAGAAGAGCCCGGCGGAGAAATGGACCGGAGAGCGGTTGCCGCATCGATTGGTTTTTTGAGAAAAGATCCTTGGCCGTGCATCTTCATTTGATTGACGAAATGGACGTCCTTGCCGTCCGGAGAGATGATGTAGATACCATCACGACACAGACTTTCTCACGTACCGCTGCTTCCTTCCGGACCTGACGGGGTTGGCAAGTGCCTGTTACGTGAGGTCCACACAGTCTCCGGGTTCGACAGAGAGGCCGCCGCAAATCGAGCGCCGCATGAAGGGTTTCAACCCCGCGTAAGCGGATTTCGGGTTACAGGGCACCGCTAACTCCCCGTCTAGCACGACCAAGGTTTTATTATTGTATATCAACCCTTTCTTTCAGTTCTTTGCCCACCTTGAAGAAGGGGAGTTTCTTCTTCCCGACTTTTATAATTTCACCGGTTTTGGGATTGCGCCCCTTGTAACCGTCGTAATTCTTTATTTTGAAGCTCCCGAGTCCTCTGACTTCTACTCTTTCCCCTCTGATAAGGGCAGCTTCCATCTCTCCAAAAACGGTGTTCACTACCTCTTCCGCCTTTTTAAGGGGTAAATGTTCCTCGTTGGCAAGAGCTTCGATTAACTGAGATTTGTTCATTGTTGCCCCCACTGCTGGTTCATGAAGTAAGTTGTTGAAATCAGGTTGCTCATTTTCGTCGAAAATAATGGATTCAAGGCTGTAAGTCAAGCCCAAATTGGAAAAAAAAGACCGCGGAATAAAAAAGGGACTATTTGGAAACGCTGAGGATTTACATTTTTTGCATCGTGCGCTATATATCACACGCATTTGAAATGCCATCCAGTTTTGGTTTTAGTAGAGTCCGTCAGATGGTGGAGTGGTTATGGGAAATGTGATTACAATAGACGGTCCTTCGGGAGCCGGAAAAAGCACTGTTAGCCGAATCCTTGCGAAGAAGATCGGGTATTGCTGCCTCGATACAGGCGCTATGTACAGGGCCGTTGCTTTGGTTGCTAAACGACAAGGAGTTGCTTTTGATGACGGAAGAGCGCTCGAAGATATTTGCGGTTGTCTGAGGTTGCGATTTGTGGCTCGAGACGGTACGGAAAAGCTCTTTCTTGGCGAAGAGGACATATCAGACCTGATAAGAAACCGCGATTTCGATATGCTTTCTTCAAAAGTCTCTTCGGTAAAAGAAGTCAGGGATTCCATGAAAAGCCTTCAGAGAAAAATGTCCCTCTATGAAGACCTGGTAGCGGAAGGGCGTGATATGGGAACCGTAGTGTTCCCTTCGGCGAAAGCAAAATTTTTTCTCACGGCATCCCTTGACGCAAGGGCACTGAGACGATACCAGGAAAGAGTAAGGAAGGGAGAACGGGTGCATATAGATGAGGTCAGGGATGAACTGAAAAAGAGAGACCATCAAGATGAGAGCCGCTCCATTGCCCCTTTGAAACGCGCCGAAGACGCTTTTCTGGTCGATTCCACCGGGTTGAATATTCAACAAGTGATTAGGCTTATGATGAAATACATTGGGGATGAAAGCAGGGAAGAAGCCGAAGAATAGCCTTTTACGGCCGATAAAATACCGAAAGGAAGCTCATAGAGCCGGCTTTTTTGCGATTTATCGACAAATCTGTAAATAAACGCTTGAAATTTGTTTTTAAATTTCCTAAACTAAGAAGTTTAGAATATCTGTTGGCGGGCAAAAACAATCAGGGGGTATTTAGCTTAATGGAAAAAGAGACAAACTTTGGAACCCAAGACAAAACCATTGAAACTGAAGGCGTAGATGTGACTGTTGAAAACGGGCAGGACACAGGCGAAGAAAGTAAGGGTATGCTTGAAGAACCTGTCGTTGAAGCAGGCGTTGATCGTTCTGAGCAGGACAAGACAGAATCGGACGGGGAACTTTCCTACGAACTGTTGGAAGACGAAGAGGATGAAGTAGAGAATGAATTCATGCAGATGTATGAAGACAGCCTCAAGAGCATCCAGGAAGGGGAAGTTGTTGCCGGGGAAATTGTCCAGATAGACAAAGAATATGTTTTGGTGGATATAGGGTACAAGTCGGAGGGCCAGATTCGAATCCAGGAGTTTTTCGATCCGGAAGGCAATTTGACTGCCAAAGTTGGAGATAAAATCGAAGTTCTCCTTGAAAGAAGAGAAGATGACGAAGGTGTTATCAGACTTTCCAAGGAAAAGGCCGCCAAGATCAAGGTATGGGATAAGGTCAAGAAGATCTATGAGAGTGACGAGACCATCAGTGGTCAGATCATATCGAGAGTAAAGGGAGGCCTTTCCGTTGATATCGGCTTGCAGGCCTTCCTGCCCGGATCACAGGTGGATCTCAGGCCTATCAGAGACATGGATTCCCTTGTGGGTACCGTGCATGATTTCAAGATTGTAAAATACAATAAGCGCCGAGGGAATATTGTCCTGTCTAGGAGGGCCATACTGGAGGCTGAAAGATTAAGCCTCAAGGAAGACACCTTGAAGGTTATCGAAGAAGGAAGCGTGCTCAAGGGAACCGTGAAAAATATTACGGACTATGGCCTTTTTATCGATCTGGGTGGTATCGACGGGCTGGTTCATATTACGGATATGTCCTGGGGCAGAGTGGGACATCCTTCTGAAATGCATCAGGCCGGAGATGAAATTGAAGTTAAAGTCCTCAGTTTTGATAAGGAAAAGGAACGCGTTTCTTTAGGGATAAAACAGTTAACGCTTGACCCGTGGAGTCGTGTAGAAGAGATGTATCCCATAGGCGCCAGAGTTTCAGGCCGGGTTGTCAGCCTGACGGATTATGGTGCGTTCGTGGAAGTGGAACAAGGTGTTGAAGGCCTGATTCACGTCTCCGAAATGTCCTGGACAAGAAAAGTGCGGCACCCTTCACAGATTCTTGCCGTTGGGGATACCGTGGAAACCATTGTTCTGAATATGGATGTGGCACGAAAGAGAATTTCTCTCGGGATGAAACAGGTGGAGCCAAACCCATGGGATGTGATCGAAGAAAAATATCCCATTGGAACAACCATTGAGGGCAAGATCAAGAACATTACGGATTTCGGCGCGTTTATCGGTATCGATGAAGGAATCGATGGTCTGGTCCATATCTCCGATATCTCCTGGACCAAGAGAATAAAACATCCTTCCGAGGTGTATAAAAAAGGACAGGAAGTGCAGGCCGTGGTCCTTAGCATCGATAAGGAGAATGAACGTTTTTCATTAGGCATCAAACAGCTGGCGCCGGATCCCTGGGATGAAATTCCCATCCGCTACAAACCTGGAACACGTGTTACCGGGGCGGTTACAAATATCACGGATTTTGGCCTTTTCCTTGAGCTTGAAGAAGGTATCGAGGGCCTCGTCCATATTTCAGAGGTATCGGGGGATAAAAAAGGGAATCCACTTTCGCGTTTTCAAATTGACGATGTTATTCAGGCGAAAGTCATCAATGTCTCCAGACAGGACAAAAAGATTGGTCTTTCCATTCGGAAACTGGAAGAAACCAGCGAGAAGGATATTTTCAGAAGCTATCTGAACAACAACAAGGAAGCCACTTCGAATCTTGGCGAGTTGCTGCGTGAAGAAATGTTGAACCTGGAGCAGCAGGAAGATTCCGATTTT
>JBBSAR010000381.1:0-4674 GCA_038252125.1 Desulfatiglandales bacterium | reverse complement strand
CCAGAAAATGAGTGTGAAAGGCTCTATTCGAATTGTTTCTTCATCTGCCATTCATCTTTTCCGTAATGCTGTATTTTCTTAACAACCGTCGAAATCCTCAAATAGGCCATATAGATGTGTGAATTTCAAAACCACCATCCCTTTCAACCCCCTCCTGTTTTTGGCAATTATTATTTCGGCCCGTTCCGCATTGCAATGTTTTGCGAAAGGGTGGATTATTTCATCTCTGCTGATAAGCAGCACCAGATCCGCATCTTGATCAAGCGAATCTATCTCGGCAAGATCGATAAGAGTCGGTTCTCTGTAATTGCTCTCTTCTAAATCGACTTCAGCAAGCTGGACTATCAATATGACCGGAACTTGGAGCTTTTCGGCAAGGCGTTTCAAGTCCCCGGGCATTCCTGCACGCTCAATGCGCCGATCAGGTACGCCTGGATCACCCTTTATGAGCTGCAAATAGTCAATAATGATTAGAGATGTGCCTTTTTTTTCTTTTATTGCGCCGGCCATGATTTCTATGTCTGCTATTGAAATCCCCGGCGACGCATCTATGTAGATGGGGGCTTTTGACAAGATCTCGCTTGCTTTCTTGATCCTATCCCAGTCCCCCTCCCTAAGACTACCGCTTCTTATATATCCCCAGCCCACTCTCGATTCAGCACTGAGCATCCGCATGGATAACTGTTCTTCCGTGGCTTCCAGGGAAAATATGAGAACCGGAATCCCCTGGTCTACGGCCACATTTCTGGCAATATTGAGCGCAAAGGGGGTCTTCCCCCAGTGCGGGTAGGAAGCCAGCACAATCAGGTCTGAATTGTTCATCCCTGAAGTGGTCATGTCAAGAAGGGTGAAACCGGTCGACAGACCAGTTAAAACAGGCCCTTTGTTTTGCTGCAATTCTTTGATCTCATCAAGATTAGCCTTTATCCGTCCGCTTATATGACTGTCCTCAAGTCTTTCCATGAAACACATGATTTCCTCCTTTTTTTATTGTGACATTAAAACCCGATAGGATTCCCTCCTCTGTGGATCTTCTTGACCCTGACCTCGTCCTCCAAGGCACTTACAAGGGTTTGATGTTCCAACCCTCCCTTGGGATGAAATGCATATCGGTCCCTCACGGTCTTGAAATCACCGGGGCATAAATCCGAAATTCCCCTGAGACGGCCTTCGTCCTCCCTGTTCAAAGGCGGTTTGACCAGGGGCGAAAGAAGCTTTCTGTAAAAAATGATATTTCCGTCGTGAGTGAGATATTCAAACCCGATCTTGTAGTTGAACCTCCGGATTGACGCATGATCAAGGTCTTCCATCCTGTTTGAGGTACAGATTAATATCCCCCTGAAACGCTCCATGCTGGTGAGAAATTCATTGGTGAGGCCGATCTCCCACGAATGCTGCGCTCGATCCCGATTGAAAAGCAGTGATTCCGCTTCATCCATGATCAGGATGGCTTCCTCTCGTTCCGCCTCTTCAAAGGCATCCCGAATATTTTTTTCGCTTTCGCCCACATATTTGCTTTGAATATCGCTCACACGCCTGCAGATGATCTCTCTGTTCAGACGTTCTCCAATGAACCGGGCCAGTTCGCTTTTCCCGGCGCCGGGAGGGCCGTAAAACAGGAGATTCATGTTTGCCATTTCATCCCGGTGCGAATCCCTGAGGTAAACATCGAACCTTTCCAATTGCTCCATAACCGCGTTCATATCCCCTTTGATGTTCAGACCATCCAGGGAGTACCCTTTATCGATCCGGTCCCGATTAACCTTGCCTTCGCCGTCATTAAGGAGGGTTTCATGGGCCTTCAAAGACAGCTCGACTGCCTCCCGAAATGCTCCCTTTGTCTTAATGCCGGCTTCTTTGGCCTTTTTAACTGCCAGATCCACAGCGCCCGCGCTGAGGCAGTACGTTCCCGCAAAGTCCGCAATTTCCGATTGGTCCAGGAATCGTTTGGCCTTGTTCTTCTTCAGGACGTTTTCCCACAGTTGAAGGCGCCGGCGTTTGTTAAAAGGTTTGAAATGGAAGCTGAAGGCAAACCGCCTGAGCACCGACGGCTCAATATCGTCGATCCGGTTCGTGATCCAGATCATCCTGAGACCGGGAGTCTCCAGCAGTTCGTTCATCCATCCCTTATCCTGGGTTTCCCCCCGCATCAGCCATGAATACCGGGTGTTCAGGAGGTTGTCCGCTTCATCCACCACGATGAGCGAACCCGGCCCCGAATTGGTCATATTGATGCACGCCAGGATTGCAGCCCGTCTGTTTCGGGTGGTGTTGGTTTCCCCCCGCACGATGCTGTAGGAAGGGATGCCCGATTTCTCGGCGATTCCTGATGCAAAGCTGGTCTTCCCCGTTCCCGGGGGACCATAAAGCAGGATATGGCTCGATGATTCCGGTTTATCACGCAAGAGTGCAAGGGTATGTTCGATCTCCCTTTCTCCCACAAAATGATGATCCAGAGGAATGCCGTTTCTGCCCAGACGAATAAAGAAATTTTCCGAGATCATGCGGGAAGAGGGGTTCTCGAAAAGGGGTCGAAAGTCATCTTCCAGACCAAGATCGTATTTGTCCATTTCAAAAATACCCATTTTTTCCAATTTCCCGCACAGGATATCGTTCAGTTCGCCCTTGCTCATGTTGAGGGCATTGCTGAGAAATCTCCTCCCGCTGAATTTCTGGCACCCCAGGTGGTTGACAAAATATGCCTCGACAGGATCATAGTTGGACAGGATATAAAGGAATGTGCAGAAAGCGCATTCCTGATCCGTTAGACCAAACATTTCCCGAATGACGCCGATGTTCTTTTCCAGATCCGATTTGCCCCTGTATCGGAGCTCTTCGATCTTCCGGGCCAGCAGATGGAGGACCTTTCGGATCATCTCCCTCTGGAAACCGGAACGTATCTTTGAAAGGATTCGCCAGAGCTCGGGGCCGTAGTCATCATGATCGGAAAGGGATTCGGAGAGGTTTTCCTCGATCTCCTCCCTGCTATCATTTGCAAACTGCTTTGAAAGAAATTCACCCAGTTGTTTTCTATCCTGCCCCAGATTCCAGCAGAGTATTGCCAAAATCTCTTTATCCAAAAGAGGGTAATGTTCAAGGTGCCGGACTAAAATGGTGGCCGCCTGAACCAGGACAAATCGCTCGTTTCTGTCGGGGATTTGATCCGGAGTTTGTTCCGCGTTTTTTCGCCTTCTTCTTCTCTTTATACCGGCAGGCATGTTCCAATCCTCCTTCTTTTCTTTTGTTCTTGTTGGGGCCAGTTTAACATGATAGTATTCCATAAGACGGAATGATAATTCGCTTTTTTGAAGGGGTTCTGTAAGTAATTTGAAGGGTCCAACGACCAGCCGGTATTGAGAAAAGCCAAATCTGTTGAGCCAGTTTCAAAATGTTCAATTTTGTTCGAGATCAAGGAAGGCGAAAATTTTAACCACAGGAATATATTCGATATTTTGAGGATTAAAATTTGAGCCCGACGCAGAGATCGGGCAAAAGGGGGCGTTTTGAAACCGGCTCTGTTCCAAGAGGAGTTTGATGCCCAGAAAAAACAGCGATAAGACCTATGGGGAGAAGCTGATCACCTTGTTTGCCAGGCTGTTGTTTACAAGGGAGCGTCACTCACTGTCGGAACTCGGCCGAATGCTGGATTGCTCCAAACAGACCGTATTGAGACTCATCGAGGATATTGAGAGATCATACAAGGTCAACATCGAATGGTCCATGGAGGGAGGAAGGCGGTTTTTTCGCCTGAAGACTCTGGGGCAGCAGCCGCCTTCGCTGAACCTGACTGTCACGGAACTGCATGCCTTGCATATGTGCAGTTCTTTTGCCGAACATCTTCTGGGTCGCGAGTTTCTGCAAGAAGCCATGCGCGCCCTGGAAAAGGGCCGCGCCCTCCTTCCGAAAGAAACGGGCTTTTCCTCACGCCACTTTGCCTCTTTCAGGCCTGGAACCATTGATTATACTCCCCAACAAGAGTGTATGAGGACCCTGCTGGAGGCAATGGAGAAAGGTCGCATCTGCAAAATTTCCTACAGGGCTATCCTGGCAAAAAAATCCAAAACCATCTATATCAAGCCGTACCGGCTTTTTTCACACCAGGATACGGTTTACCTGCACGCCGGACTGGCCAGAAAGCCGGGGCAACCCTACAAAGAGCCTGCTTTTGATCCTCTGCTGGCGGTTCACCGGATTGAAAAAGCGGAATTGGATGAAAGGCCTTTCAAGTTCCCGGAAGATTATGATTTTGAGAAAATCTTCAACCGGAACTTCGGGGTGATCAAGGAGGAAGCCTTTGAAGTGAAGGTGGAATTTGTCGGATTCGCCGCGGGATTTGTAGTCGAACGCATCTGGAGCCCGGACCAGCAAATCCAGCAATTGCAGGGCGGGAAGATCCATCTCTCCTTCAGCGCCTCCTCCGAGCCCGAGCTGGTGGCCTGGCTCCTCTCTTTTGGAGATGAGGCGAGACTGCTCAGTCCGGATTGGTTGGTGGAGGAAGTGAAAGGGCAGGTAGCACGGATGGGAAAAAATTATTTTTAATCATCTTCGTCTTCCTCATCGTCCAGGTCCTCCATAGCCTTCGCGGCGGCTCTTGCCACATCCACATCCTCGTCATCCACCAATTGTTCCAGAAGCCTTACCGGCGTGGCTGAATTGGAGGCCAGGTTGTGTCTG
>JBBSAR010000380.1:0-4675 GCA_038252125.1 Desulfatiglandales bacterium | reverse complement strand
TCAGGAAACGATTCCCTTTCTTCCTGAAGATAAACCGGTCTACCTCATGGGTGTGGGCAAACCGGAAGATATCGTAGAAGCGGTCATGCAGGGTGTGGATATGTTTGACTGCGTGATGCCCACGAGGAATGCACGAAACGGATCTCTGTTTACCTCTCGTGGAAGCTTGAATATCAAAAACGCCGCCTATGCTGATGACCAAAGGCCTATTGATGAAAACTGCGACTGTTATACCTGCGCCAACTATTCCAGGGCCTATCTCAGGCATCTTTATCTGGCGAGGGAAATCCTGTGTTACAGGTTAAACACGATTCACAATCTGGCCTATTATTGTAGTCTGATGGCGGATATAAGAAGCGCCATTTTAGAGGATAGATTTGTTCCGTTCAGATCCGATTTTTATGAACAACAAAAATCTGATTGTAATTGAAAACTTTAAACGCTAATTTGACCAAAAGGAGGTTTTAAGATGAATTTTCTTGCTTATGCCATGGGCGGATTGGGAGGCGGCGGAACCGATGGAGGCGGCGGATTCGGCGCCTTTGTTCCCCTCATCCTGATGTTCGGTATTTTTTATTTTTTGCTCATACGCCCACAGCAAAAAAAGGCCAAGCAACACAAGCAACTGCTGTCGTCCCTGAAAAAAGGAGACAGGGTGGTCAGTTCGGGAGGACTTCATGGCGTGGTTACGGGAATCGCGGAAGATGTCGTCACCATGGAAATCGCCCCGAAGATCAGGGTAAAGGTGTCACGAGGTTCTATTTCAGGCGTTTTGAACAGAGCACAGTAAGCGCCGTTAAAACTCATGAATTCAATGGTGGGGAGTAACAAGTGTCAAAGAGCCTAACCTGGCGTACTGCGATTGTATCGTTTGCTATTCTTGCTGCGTTTATTTATCTCATTCCTTCGCTCACGAGCGAAGTCCCGGGCTGGTGGTCAAGCATCCTGCCCAGAGACAAAATCCATTTAGGGCTCGACCTTCAGGGCGGCATGCACCTTGTTCTTGAGGTGGAATCGAGCAAGGCAGTGGAGAGTCATCTAGAAAGGGTCGTGGAAGAACTGAAAAGGGACCTGCGTAAGGATAAGATCAGATACACCGAGCTGAAAAGAGATGGTACGGACGGAATCCTGATCACGCTCATGCGCTCGGAGGATGAAAAGGTATTCAAGGATATCGTTGCAGCACAATATCCGGATTTCACCTTTGAATCCCTTGGGCAAAGTGAGGGAAGACCGAATTTACGGATTGTCCTGAATCCAAAAGCCATCAAACGCGTAAAGCAGATGGCCGTTGATCAGGCGCTTGAGACCATTCGAAACAGGGTTGACCAGTTCGGCGTCAGTGAACCCGACATCAGGCCGCAGGGTGAAAACCGGCTCTTGATCCAACTACCCGGAATCAAAGATCCGCAAAGGGCCATCGCCCTTATCGGAAAAACAGCGCTCCTGGAATTCAAGCTTGTGGATGAAGATCACAGTGTCGAAGAAGCGCTCAAGGGAAACATCCCTCCCGGTGATGAAATTCTCTATCAAATTTCCGTGGATCCAAAAACCGGTCGGCAGAAAAAAATACCCTGGCTTCTCAAGAAAAGAACCGCTCTCACGGGAGAATATATCACCGATGCAAGGGTGCAGATCAACAACCGGTATAACGAACCTTATGTATCCCTTTCTTTTGATGCGAGAGGCGCCAGACTGTTTGAACAGGTAACGGAACAAAACATCAAAAAAAGGCTTGCGATTGTGCTGGACAACAAGGTGAACTCCGCTCCGGTTATCCAGGACAAGATCTCGGGAGGCAACGCCCAGATTACCGGAAGATACACCACGGATGAAGCCCGCGATCTGGCGATCGTGCTAAGAGCGGGCGCCCTGCCCGCCCCCGTTAAAATCATTGAAGAAAGAACCGTAGGGCCATCTCTGGGAAAAGACTCCATTGAAAAGGGGTTCAAGTCCATGCTCATCGGAGGGGCCATCGTTATTTTGTTTATGGCCATCTATTACGGCTTTTCGGGAATCATCGCAGACTTCGCTCTTTTACTGAACATCCTTTTTATCATGGCGGGGCTCGCGTTTTTCGGAGCTACTCTGACCTTGCCGGGCATTGCAGGAATCATTCTCACCATCGGCATGTCGGTAGATGCCAATGTTTTGGTTTTTGAACGAATACGGGAAGAACTAAGACTCGGAAAAACCGCAAGAGCCTCCATTGAAGCGGGATATGGCAAAGCCTTGGTCACCATTTTGGATGCACAAGTCACCACACTTATCGCTGCCCTGGTTCTTTTTCAATTCGGAACGGGACCGGTAAAAGGGTTTGCCGTGACACTCAGCATCGGTATTATTGCCAGTCTCTTTACCGCGATTTTCGTTACAAGAATCATTTTCGATTACATGTATGTAAAACGAAAAGTGAAAAAGATCAGCATCTAATTATAGACATAATACGGAGCGCTTAGATGGAATTTATTAAACCGGGAACCAATATCAACTTTATCGGAAACCGTCGTATCGCCTTCGGCGTTTCCGGCGTACTCATCCTCGCAACCATTTTTCTTCTTATCTGGAGAGGAGGCCCCGATTATGGCGTCGATTTCACCGGAGGCGTACTGATCCAGGTCAAGTTTGAAGGCAAAACAAATACGGCGGAGATCAAAAATGCACTGAAACCTGTTGGATTGCAGGACAGCATTGTGCAGGGATTTGGAGAAGGAGGATCGGAATATCTGATACGAATCAATAAAACCGATATCGACCTTCCTACCCTCAGCAGCCGTGTGGAACAATCCCTGAAAAGTGAAATGGGAAAAGGCGTTGATGTGAGGCGGGTAGAGATGGTAGGACCGAAAGTCGGCTCAGACTTGAGACAAAAAGCTCTGTTCGCCATTTTCTATGCGATTCTCTTCATCGCCATTTACATATCAGGACGATTTGAGCTCAAATGGCTGATGAGCATTATCATGGCCCTGGCCCTGGCCTTTGTAGTCTACATTACCTCCAGTCTCGGGATGAGTGTAAGTTGGTTGATCGTCATCGCTCTGATTGTAACCCTTGCTCTGTGTTACTTTTTGAATTTGAAATACGCCCTGGGAGCGATTATCGCTCTCGTGCATGATGTAACGATTACGGTCGGTTTTTTCGCCTTTTTTCAGAGAGAAATCTCTCTTACCGTTATTGCCGCACTTTTGACCATCGTGGGGTATTCCCTCAATGATACGATTATTGTATTTGACAGGATACGGGAGAATTCGCGGCGGTTTAAAAGGCGCTCTTTTGAGCAAACCATGAATATCAGCATAAATGAAACCTTAAGCCGGACAATTCTGACTTCCTCCACCACCCTGGTTGTTGTTCTGGCTCTCTTTTTCCTGGGCGGCGGTGTTATCCATGATTTTGCCTTCGCCCTTTTGGTGGGTATCATCGTGGGGACGTACTCTTCCATATTTGTGGCAAGCCCCATTCTCCTGGTCTGGGAAGACAAAATCGACGGCAGCACAAAGGAAAAGGTTCCGATCGAGTGAGATCCACCCGTGTTGAAAAAATGCAAGGAAAATAAGGCACGCAGCAGTCTGGGCTTTTTGCTTGCGTGCCTGTTCATCTTGGCCCTTGCGGCCGTCGGTTGGTGGTTTTGGAACCACATGACCTCGCCTTCCCCCCATCTTAACTTTATTGTCCTTACCATAAACGGTGAACCCAGAAAAATTTTGTCCGGCGAAAGCATCCTCCTCCATCCCAACGACAAGGTAAAAATATCTGAAATTTCAACCAGCATTCCGTTGAACTTGAATATCCGGCTGGTAGCCGAAAACTTCGACGTAAACGCGCTGCGATTTGAAGAAATGCCTGTTGCGCAACTCTTGCCGGAGCAGGAAATTTTCAATCATTACACGTTCCGCGTCCAGGTAAAACACTACAACGAAAACATGGGGTTCATGATCTGGAATATACGCCCTTTTGCAGAAGACTGGCTGGATAAGGCCAACCGAATCATAAACGATAAGCTCCGCTTGGAACTCCTTGAACGGGGGGTTGCCCTTCTCCCCGACCAGGAAAAACTCAAACGCCGTCTCCTTGACGAATATAAAAAGCAGAAGAAGTGGGAAAAGGCTGCAAGGCTTCTTGAAAAGATGGAAGGAAAGGGAAAAGAACAGAATGTATTAAAAGAATTACTGGACGTGTACGGCAAAACGGGCAACAAAGAACGCGCCATTCAGGTACTGAAAGATCTCGTAAAGATTGAGCCCGAAAATGTTCAAGCCGGGTTCCAGCTTGCCGCGGCTTTTGAGAAAAACGGCGCCTTCGATCAGGCCATTCAGGAATATAAAGCGCTGATTACCAAAACGAATGAGCAGGACCGACTGGTGATATACAAGAACCTGGGATATCTTTACACGGAAACCGAGAAATGGACGGAGGCTATTGCCTGTTACCTGAAAGCCTCTGAATTGGACCAAAAAGACCCCAATATCTACTATAACCTTTCCACCCTGTACTAAAAGATAAATGACAAAGAACACGCTGATTTCTACCTTGAAAATGCCATCACCATCAAATCGGATGACCTGGCGGGCAAGCTAAAACTCGCTCGTAATCTTTTTGAAAACGGTGAAAATGAAAAAGCCCGGGTTTATCTTTCCCAGATACTGAAGAAAGACGTCAACAACCTGGAGGCACT
>JBBSAR010000379.1:0-4679 GCA_038252125.1 Desulfatiglandales bacterium | reverse complement strand
TGAGGACCCTTGGATCCGACTTCATAAGGTCCATCAGGACCTCCTTGGTTTTTAAAATATCATCTCCGTAACCGATGCCGACCACGAGATTGATGCGCCTGGTGGGATTGGCCGTTACATTGGTAATATTGCCGTTGGTGATGCTGTTGTTGGGGACAATCACCTTCTGGTTGTCCGGAGTAGTCAGCACCGTATTAAAAATGTTCACGCTGTTAACCGTCCCCGAAGTGCCCCCGGCAGTAATAAAATCTCCCACCGTAAAGGGACGGAACAGAATCAAGATCACCCCCGATGCAAAATTTGACAGAGAACTCTTCAAGGCCAGAGCAACAGCAAGACCCGCAGCGCCAAGTACGGTGAGAAAGGATGTGGTGGGTATTCCCAACTGTCCCGCCGCCGCAATGAGGACCATGATCAGCAGGATATAGTAAGTGATATTTTCCAGAAATTTAACCAGAATCTGATCCACACGGTTTTTCTCGAGAAGCTTGCTCAATAAAATGGAAATCTTGTGTGAGATCCATTTTCCGATTAAGAGAATCAGTAGAGCAATTACGATCTTTACGGCATAATTACTTATCCAGTACCCGATAAGACCTGTAGCTGCTTCCATAAATTCCTCCTTTTTTATTAAAATAAATGGACGACCAGGAAAACGCCGATCATAGCAAATCCGACGGCAATCTTTGCCGCGGCCCCGAGGGCCAATCCCAGGGTTGCTCCGAAACCCGCCCTCCCCGCGGCACGCACGTCCGAACGGACGGAAAGCTCACCCACGACGGCGCCGATAAAAGGCCCCAGAAGAACACCCGCAATCCCGAAGAAAATCCCCACAATGGCCCCGATGGCCGCGCCCAAAACAGACCGTGGGGAAGCGCCGAAACGCTTGGCGCCAAAAGCCCCTGCTAAAAAATCAACGGCATAGGCCAAAATAGCCATGACTCCCAGCAGCGTCAGCGTCATCCACCCCACATGGGTAAAATCTCCCGCCCAGGCCGCCGTAAACAACCCCGCGAAGAGGATAGGCGGTCCTGGAATAACCGGAATGATCAATCCTGCGATTCCGATGCCCACCAGGAGAATCGCTACAACCCAGAGAAAAATTTCCATACGATAATGGCGAGGACGGACATCCTCGCCTCAAACCTCGATTAGAATTTTCCGTTTTCCGTGCAAAAGCCGACGCAGAGCGTCCACCCGTGCATTCCCACGCAGAGCATGGGAACGAGCAGTGTTATCCTATTTTACAGGACCGGCAGCCAGCACGCGAGCCGACGTCCCGTCCTTGAACTGCTCAAAATTCTTATGAAAAAGCAAGGAGAGTTTTTTTGCCTGGACCTCATACGCCTTTGGGTCAGACCAGGTGTTTCTGGGATCGAGAATCTCTTTCGGAACGCCGGGCGCTTCAACCGGGATCTGGAAGCCAAAGATCGGATCGACTTTCATGGGAACCTTTTCAAGAGAACCCTTTAACGCCGCATTCAACAGGGCACGCGTATGCCCGATCTTCATCCGCGTACCCGTCCCATAAGGCCCTCCCGTCCATCCCGTGTTGACCAGCCAGCAGCTCCCTCCGTGTCTTTCGATTTTTTCCGCAAGCAACTGCGCATATACCGAGGGGTGTCGAATCATGAAAGGCGCCCCGAAACAGGCGCTGAAGGCAGCGACGGGCTCGGTGATCCCTTTTTCGGTCCCCGCAACTTTGGCCGTATACCCGCTGATGAAATGATACATGGCCTGATCGGGTGTCAACTTCGCGATGGGAGGAAGCACGCCAAAGGCATCAGCGGTAAGCATGATCACGTTTCGCGGATGCCCGGCCATCCCGGATGGAACGATGTCCGCAAGGTGCTTTAGGGGATAAGAGGCCCGTGTGTTTTCCGTAAAGGTCCCGTCGGCAAGATCAACGCGATGAATGGCGGCATCCATGGCAACGTTTTCAAGGATGGTCCCGAAACGCCTGGTACAGGCATAAATTTCAGGCTCGGCTTCCTGGGAAAGGTTAATCACTTTGGCGTAACACCCTCCCTCAAAGTTAAACACGCCTTCGTGGGACCAGCCGTGCTCATCGTCTCCGACGAGCAGCCGCTCCGGATCGGCGGAGAGCGTTGTTTTCCCCGTACCCGAGAGACCGAAAAATACCGCCACATCGGCCGGGTCGTCTTTGCTCACATTCGCCGAACAATGCATGGGAAGGACGTCCCGAGCCGGCAGAAGAAAATTGAGCGCCGAAAAGATCGATTTTTTGATCTCGCCCGCATAGGCCGTTCCCCCTATTAGGATCAGTTTCCTGCTGATATGAATAGCCACAAAGGTCCCGCTCCTCGTCCCATCCTCATCGGGGTCCGCATGAAAATTGGGACACTGAAGCACGGTGAAGGCCGGCACAAAACGCTTGATGGCCTCCCTTTCCCGCGGCAACTGGATAAACATATTGCGTGCAAAAAGACTGTGCCAGGCAAATTCCGTAATCACACGGACCGGATGACGAAACGATTCATCGGCGCCGGCGTAACAGTCCTGCACAAAAACCGTTTTGCCTCTGAGGTAAGCGGCCATGCGGGCGTGGAGGGCATCGAATTTCTCCTCCGAATATTTGGTGTTGACCTTTCCCCACCAGATATCCTCCGTGGATTCCGGCTCATCCACGATATATTTATCCTTCGCCGCCCTGCCCGTGTGTTGACCCATGCGGACCACAAGGGGACCCAGATGAGCGATTCCACCCTCGTAGCGGCGTATGGCGCACTCATACAAACCGGGCGTTGAAAGGTTGAAATGCACCTGACCGAGATCGTGCAGACCGACGTGATCAAGGCCGTAATCCGGCACTAAATCCTGCAGTTCCATGGCTGTTCTCCCTTTATCTCTTCGTTCTTGTTAATGTAAGGACCACGAGGTTATCGCTATCGGGGCATCGCACTTCAATGGCATCCCCCTGCCACCAGGGCATGCTGCCCCCGAACTGAAAGGTGGAAAGGCTTGGGAAAATATCGTGGTAAAAATATCCGCACAACCCACCAGGGTTGTGACAACTGATCTCAAAGGCATCCCCTTTTTGATGACCCGCGCTGCATTCTCCCTTTACGCTCACCACGGCAGCCATCACTTTACTGCCTATTCCCGGATCTTTTGCCATTTCGCCCTCCTTTGAACTGAGGTTCCTACGTGCCCAGAACCGTCACCGCTTCCCGGGCAGTCAGTCCCTTGGCATAAACAGACGAAAGCGCCGACATGAATGCCGCATGAACATTTGCCGCAGAGACCTCCAGGCCCCGGAAAATAAGATCGCGCGTAGCACAGGCATCGTCAACAACCACGCATTGGAAGCCCAAATCAAAGGCGGCGCGGGTGGTGGCGTCGATGCACATGTGGGTCATGGCGCCGCAAATAAGGAGTTCTCCTGTTTTTCCGGCTTTCAGCAGATCAAGGAGGGAAGTATCCCTGAAACTATTGGGGAAATGTTTCTCTATGACCACCTCGCCCGGTTTCGGATCTACCTTTTGGTGTATCTTTGCGCCCATGGTATCGGGCAGAAAAAAGGTTGCTCCTTTATTTTTGGAAACATGCCGAACATGAAAGATGGGATACTCTCTGTTTCTGAATTCGCCGAGCAGATCCCGCGCCTTGTCGGCTGCCTGCTCCATTTGGCAAAGTTCCATTTTCCCCCCGGGGAAATAGTCGTTTTGTATATCCACCAGCAACAAGGCTCTATTCATTTTGCTCTCCAATCGACGAGGCTATCCGCTCAGCGACTGCAACCAAAAAGGCATCCTGCCCGTGCCTTGCCAGCAGCGAAATGCCTACGGGAACGCCATTTTTTTCGCCAAGAGGCAGGGTAATCTGGGGAAGTCGCCCGATACCGGCCACGGAGGTCAAGGCAAGGGCTCGGGCGTAGTAGGCCCGTCCCCCGACATCCCGTTTAATCATGCTGCCTTTCAGAGGCGCCAGGGTGGGCGCCGTGGGCATGCAGAGCAGGTCGTTGGGGCCTAAGAACGATTGCAACCGACGGAAATATTCCTCCCGGCGTCGAACATTTTGAACCACTCCGCGCCTGTCCAGTTTTCGCACCAGATCAAAACTTGCCGCGGTAATCGGCCCCATGGCCGGTTCGCAAGCATCAATCCAGGCGCCCAGCGAACTCTCGATTTCCGCCCATTGGAGCACATTGTAAGTATCGCACCACGGTTTGAGCCCCTCTTCCTTTTGTCCGTCGCAGATCTCTGCCAGAGAAGTCTTACGGACCGACGTGCCGAAAATCTCGCGAAAATGCCGAACCGACTGATCCAGGGCGTCCCGGACGTCGGGGTCAACCAGGTCAAAAGCATCAGCAATCAGGTGGATTTGAGAAGGCGTGTCCGAAGATGTCTCTTCCAGGGCCATAAGCGCGGAAACCGCTTTCACAAGTACCTGCGCACTTCCTGCAAGGACGCCCACGGTATCGAAAGTGGGAGCAAAAGGGTTCACGCCGGCGACGGATACCCTGCCCCAGGAAGGCCGCAACCCCCAGATGCCGCAATTACCCGCCGGCTCCCGAACCGAACCTCCCGTATCCGTCCCCAGGGCAAAATCGACGACCCCGCAGGCCACAGCCGACGCGGAACCGCTCGAAGAACCGCCCGGTACGCGGTTAGGCGCCTTCGGATTCAGAGGGGTTCCATAAAAATGGTTTTCTCCGA
>JBBSAR010000378.1:0-4691 GCA_038252125.1 Desulfatiglandales bacterium | reverse complement strand
CGATGTCCTTGAAGATACGGGGATCCCTCTCGAGGACCTGAAGGCCCAGGGATTTGAACGTCCGATTCTGGAGGCCGTTCAGAGCGTCACTCGGAGGGACGGGGAGAGCTATGAGGACTTTGTCGCCCGCGCGGGCCTTCACCCGCTGGGTTCCAAAATCAAGTATGTGGACATCCTGGACAATATGAACCTGAACCGGATAGCATCTCTGAGTGAGAAGGACCTCAAGCGGGTCGCAAAATACCATCGGTCCCTTGGTGTTCTCAAGAAATTACAGAAAATTCGGAAAGAAACCGTGGAGGTGGACTACTACGGAACCGGGGGCAATGTCCACGTCGCAAAGGTTGCCCTGGTTCCAAGGGGCCTCGCTTATCCCCAAGCCTTGAATGCCTATGGCTCTGCCGGAACCATCATCGTTAATTTTGACGGCATCGACTCCGAGGCCGTCATGCCGGAAGACTATTTGACGCTCAGGAAGATTCTCCAAACCAGGGACCCTGCCATGCTGTATGGTTTCAACCCCGACTGGGCGCCGTTTTTTTGCCCTGAGTGCCAGGAAGCCTACGCCTATGAGGAGTGGGATACGGATCAGGATGGTTGCGGGTGGTGTCTCAAGGGGCACAAAAGAAAAAAAGGGAGCCCTGTCAGACCTCAATAAACGGTCAACAATGCATCTCGAAGAGGAGGCCGAGACGAATTAAAATGGCCGGCTCTGTTAGACTTGGAAGGGGAGAAAATGCGGGATTGACGACAGGAGAAAAGGAGATTAACATGCAGGCGCAGGCTTTTTAGTATATTCTGGTAATTAGAACTTATTGTGTCGTTTTTTGCAATTGCGTTTTTAAGAGAGCTCTGGTGAGCATCTTTTATGGAGAAATAACATGATTACAGCAAACATCCGTAAAGAGGGAAAGGCCGCCGTTATGACGATTCCCGCGGACGTCCTCAAAAAAGTTAACATCAGCATTGGCGCTACTGTGGAAATCAGCCCATCTGATAATGGCTTCTTTGTTCGGACGGCCTCAGAAAGAACCCGCAAGCGCTACACCATCCAGGAATTGATGCAGGGGGTAACGAGCGACTGGGCCGAGGAGATCAAAGACCAGACCTCATGGGCCCGCGAAGGGGTCCCTGTAGGCAGGGAACTGGCATGATCAGCCACAAGACGCCCAAGCGCGGAGACGTATACTGGATAGACCCACGCCCTAGCTCGGGGAGGGAAATGCGAGGAACACACAGATTCGTGGTGATCACGCCACAGGTAGTCAATGCACTGGGCGTTGCAATGACTGTGCCTGTCACCGGAGGAGGCAGCTTTGCTAGAAAAACCGGCATGACAGTGCCCATTATCGGGTATGACACGCAGGGCGTGGCCGTTTGCAACCAGGTTCGCACCTTTGATGTCGAAGCCAGGGTCTATGAATTGTCAGGTTCAAGGAGAAGGAGGGAATCATGCCGAGAATTGAACCTTCTGGTGCGCATGGAGCCGGGTACGGAGAAAAGCGTCGTGGAAATTCAAAAACGGTTTGACATCTATTACGGGGAAAATGGAAAACGGGAGCCGACCGATTCTAATCATCGGCAAGGAAACGAAAGTTGCCGACTCCGTGAATATGGGGTATCATCAATCCTGTTAACATCCTTGAATTGAGAACCTTGAGGAGGCCCGCAGCCTATGACCGATACGGATTCACCCTGGAAGGAAATTCTGGAGCATTACTTTGAACCTTCCATGGCCCTGTTTTTTCCCGACGCGCATTCGGAGATTGATTGGGAGATGGGCCACGAATTTCTGGACAAGGAACTTCAGCAGATCACCCGTGAGGCGGAGATCGGCAAACGCACGGTGGACAAGCTGGTCAAGGTGTGGCTTAAGGACGGGAAGGAAACCTGGATTCTGATGCATATCGAGGTGCAGTCCTACGAGTAGCTCGGATTTGAAGAGCGGATGTTTGTTTACCACTACCGGATTTTCGACCGCTATCGTCGCCAGGTGGTGAGCCTTGCAATTTTAGCGGACGAAAAGGAGTCCTGGCGCCCCACGGAATTTTCATACAGCCGTTGGGGCTGTGAAATGCAGTTTCGCTTTCCGGTTGTCAAACTTCTTAATTTCGGGAAAGACAGCGACCGGTTGCAGGCTGCAAAAGGCAATCCTTTTGCCGTGGTGGTGGAGGCCCACCTTTTGGCCATGGCGACCAGACGGGATCCGGATAGGCGTTTGCAGGGCAAATTTCAGTTGATCAAACGTCTCTATATGGAAGGCTTCCGGAAACAGGAAATTGTGGATCTGTTTCGTTTTATTGATTGGATTATGGATTTGCCGGAAGGTCACGAACGGTTGTTCTGGCAAGAGCTGGCAAAATATGAGGAGGAAAAAAAGATGCCCTATGTTACGAGTGTTGAGAGAATTGGGATGGAAAAGGGTCTCCAGCAGGGTCTCCAGCAGGGTCTCCAGCAGGGCATGATTGAAGATGCCCGGGAGATGGTCAGGGAAGCCATCTCTTCCAGGTTTGGGACCGTGCCTGAAGAAATAGCCCGCGAGGTCGACCAGATTGAAAACAGGGACATTTTAAAGGGACTGCTGAGGCAGGCTATTCTTTGCAGCGACCTGGCCGTCTTCAGAAAGGCGCTCAAAGAGGCGCGGTGTTGAGAGAGGCGATCGGTGCGTCTATGAAAAAGGCCTCCATAACCGTAGGGGGCGACGGCAACTATCAAAGACTGCGAAGAAATGAGGAAAGCGCTGCGTATGCCAAAAGGATGCGTATAATAGATGGGGACCAGGCAGATAATTGTTTCCTTACCCATTTTCCCGAAGGTTGCAAATAAGACTATGAAAAAATCGAGATCAGATTTTGCCTCAGTGAAAAAGAAGATTGGGGGCCAGGCAAATTATCGTTGTTTTTCTCAAATGGAATAGGGAATTTCCACAAACTCATGCTTTAACGGATCAAAATCCTTTCTAATCTGTGATTGGAACTTGAGTCCGTCGCCTTTTGTCCAGATGCCTCTGGTATTTCCAAAAAGTTTTCGATAACCTTTGGCTTCTTCCTCTACCAGTTCTCCCTTGTTAGACGGTATGCCACGCAAATGAATCTCAACATATTCGTCCGTAGCCTGCTTTTTAGCCCTGTTCCGAAATTTTACGTTCCAGAACATGAATATATGTTCCCAATCTGTGGTATTATTGTCAAGAAATAGTTCTCAAACAAAGGTGTGCAGACTCCGATGTCGTCCCGATTTATCCATATGTTTTTTTCTATCGACCGCACAAGCCTGTTCCAGATTTGTTGACGAAGAGGCGCTAAGATGGTTATTATTAATAATACCATCTGGCTCGACCGCATAGTCGAAAAACTTGCGAGGTGCACCCTGGTTTCCAAGCTCCGGTTTAGGGACCAGGGTGCACCAGGATAGCCGGGTGTTTCAGCTATTCGTGCTGTATGTATGATTTGTTGTTAACGCTTCGTTTTCATTGTAATATTTAGAAATAGGAATTCAGCCATGGATCAAAATCGTCAAACGTCGATACCAATAAAGGATGTTGCTCAAATCCTGGAACCGCTGATCAGGCGGATTGTTCGACAAGAATTAGCCAGGGTTATCGAGAAACACCCCGATATATTTGCTCTTAACCCCGAGATGCCTATCTACCAGGATATGGAACATTTAAAGAAGAAGCAATTAGAGAATGAAATCGAGCTTTTTTCGAACAAAGAGGTCTGGGGTGAGTAACTACGAAGCCATCTATGAAAAGCTTTTTGTCGAGAACCTGAATCGTTATGCATCCATCCGAAAATACATCAAACGGCGCGTTGAGCGAGTTCTGAAAGCCCCCTATCACAACACCGAATTTCTTGATGACATCACCGGTAAGTTGAACCTGATTGGCTGCCGCAGCGCTCGCGTAGACAGGAACTTTCGAATCATTTTCGTTATTTGCGAAGAATGTCGAAACATACGAGAATGTGAGTATTGTTTTTGTGAGAACCTTCCCGATCAAACCGTGGTTTTGTTAACGGTCGGTCCTCATGACAAAGCCTATGCAATAAAATAAATGGTAACCGTTCACGGGTATTGTTTCCAGACTAACGGCTAACGGCTAACGGCTAATTGCTAAAAGCCATTTTTAGCTGCCATTCAGTGACCAGTCATAGTCAAGATATTCGACTTCGATTTGCTTCTTGTTTTTCTGCAACTTCTCCTTGAGGATGCCTTCGGCATATTTCATGAAGAACCCGACAATGTCATCGTCGAAATCCTCTGAATACCACTTGAAAATCTTGCTCAGATAGAGGGTATCTCCGTTTAGCCGGTTACGATCCGGATCATTAATGAACGCTTCCGTCACCTCCGTAAGCTGCCGATTCAGGATATCTCCCCGGTAGGGTTCCGGTTGAAGGGGAGGGCAGCTCTTGGACGCACAGTTGATGGCAAAATGAACCCTTGGATCCTTGTAGCGGGGCCGGAGGATGTCGTTTTCAATATGGTCCAAAGTCATGACCTGTCCGTCAATACGGGCGATGCTCTTTTTCCATGGGCTCGTAAATAGCCCTCCCAGATCTTTGATCGATTTGATGCCGGGATAGCCGCTCAGAACGAGTTTGATGGTCCACGCATTATAGGCATTGATGTAAAAGGCGAACTGTTCGTTGTGAGAAAGGCTCTTTGTATTGGTTCCCTCCAGGATCCGG
>JBBSAR010000377.1:0-4712 GCA_038252125.1 Desulfatiglandales bacterium | reverse complement strand
TATTCCGCGGCGCTCGACTGGGGGATGAATCCCATCAAAATCATTATTGATGCCCCTTTCATTTCCGACCGCACACCGGAAGGAGGAGCCTGGAAACCAAAGAATTACAAAGACGAATTCTTCGGCCCAACCTTGCTGAGAACCGGCCTTGTCAAATCGAGAAATGTAATCACCGTCAAGTTGCTAAAGGAGATAGGAATCGGTTACGCTATAAAATATGCCCGAAAGATGGGAATTGAATCGGATCTGGCGCCGAACCTTTCCCTGGCCCTGGGGTCATCCGGCGTTTCTCTCATGGAACTGACAGACGCCTATGCAGTGTTTGCCAACGGTGGAATGAGGGTCAAACCGATTTTTATCAAAAAGGTCGTAGACCGTTCCGACAAAATTCTTGAAGAAAACCAACCTGAAATGGTCCGCGTCATTTCGGAGGAAACCGCCTACGTCATGACCGATCTGATGAAAGCGGTCATAACCGAAGGAACCGCCTGGCGGATCAAGCAGCTGAAAAGACCCGCCGCGGGGAAAACAGGCACCACAAACAATCTCATGGATGCATGGTTCATCGGATATACCCCGGGTTGCCTGACCGGGGTATGGGTGGGCTATGACGACCAGAAAGAGATGGGAAAAGGAGAAACAGGCAGCAGAGCCGCCAGCCCCATATGGCTTGATTTCATGTCCCTTGTACTGGAAGGCAGCCCCGTCACCGACTTTGCCGTTCCCAAAGGGATCGTGTTTGCCAAAATCGATACAAAAACGGGACTGCTGGCCAGTTCCTATTCGGAAAAAACCGCTTTCCAGGCCTTTAAGGCGGGAGAAGAACCCACGAAATACAACCCCAAGCCCTCATCCCCCAGCTCCGGGAATTTTTCCCAGCTTGATATGGAAAAATGACGATCAGGAATTCAGGTCTCCGACCCCCTGCAAAACCGTATCGAAAAGCTCGCGCGTGTCGTCCTTTTCGAGACAGGAGAAGGCCACTCGAAGGTCGGTTTCACCCAGTGCAATCAACCCTACGCCATACTTGTCAAGAAGATGGACCCTCAGCGGTTCGGCCTTTACCGTCTTCAGTTTCAGACACATGAAATATCCTGAATTGAAGGGATAGGCCTCCCAGGCTTCAGCATATTTGGGATCGGAAAGAACACTTTTTACCTCCAGCGCCCTCGCTTTCATAATCTGGAATTTTTCTTCCTTTTCCGAGGCGTACGATGGTGATTTCAAGGATTTAAGAACCATCTCCTGACTCAGGTGGGAAGCATTTGAAATGGATCCCCTCACGCCGCCGGCGGTTTTTCTCTCCAGGGCGTCATAAAAAGGCTTCCCCTCCCCTTTGATCACGGCGCCATAGGTGATGAAGCCCACCCTCAGTCCCCATACATAGTTTTCTTTGGTTGCCCCGTCCAGCTTGATGGCCAGGAGCCTGGGATCTCTCCCGGCAAGCTTCGTGAATATCGATTCCTTCATCGATGTTTCGTCGAAGAAGAGCCCGAAATAGGCATCATCCGTGACAGCCAGCACGTTCACTCCTCCCGCGGCCACATCGGTCAGGATGTCGGCAATAGCCTCGCCTTCCTCGGATGAAATCGTATATCCCGTTGGATTGTTGGGGAAATTCAGAATGGCAATGACTTTGGAGCCCGGTTTTCCTTCCCTGCGCAAACAGTCTTCAAAACCTTTCAGATTGAATCCGCCTTCCGCGTCAAACAGGGGATAATGTACAATCCGCGCCCCCCTTCTCACGGAAAAGATGAGACTGTAATTGCCCCACATCTTGTCGGGCAGAAGGATCACATCATCGGGGTCAACCCACATGTCGGCCACCACGCTGAGGCCATGGGTAATGGCATTGGATACCACGGGGAGGCTGATTTCCCTGCCCTTCAGCGAAGGGTTTTTCCTGAAGATCTCTTCCCGCCAGGTCTGACGAAGCGGCATAATCCCGAAAGACGGGGCGTAGGTCAGGGCCTCTTCCGGTTCAAGACCATTGGTCATGCTCATGACGGAGGGAAGAAACATGGTCCGTCCCTTCTCCGTGGCCATACCGATCGTGGCGTTAAATTTATAGGCTTTTTCTTTGGCTTCAGCACTCTGTGAGAGTATCCCTTTCGGAAAGAAGAGGTTCTTTCCAACTCCTGACAGCATGTTGAAAACATTTTCGTTTCCATTGGTAATGATCTGATTCAATTCCTCTGCTAACGGATTCATATGCGTTTCTCCTTGCTAAATTTTCTCAGTCCGCTTGTTAAGCGTATACCCAACTAATGCGTATGGCTGCCCCGAAATCTCTTGACTTGAAAACTGTTCCTTTACTATATATAGCCCGATACTGCAAAAACAAAAATGATGTCGTTGAAGGGAGATATTCATGAAAGAGGTGGTTATTGTCAGCGCATGCAGGACCGCGGCGGGAGATTTCGCCGGCTCTCTGAGCGGCGTCCAGGCCACGGATCTGGGCGCACTGGTTATCAAGGAAGCCATCAGAAGGGCTGGAATCAAGAACGAGGATGTGAATGAAGTCATACTGGGAAACGTACTGCCCCATGGACTGGGCCAGAACCCTGCCAGGCAATCCATGGTTAGGGCCGGACTGCCCTGGGACGTGGGCGCCATCACCATCAACAAGGTCTGCGGCTCCGGACTCAAGGCAGTCATGCTGGCCGCCCAGGCGATTCAGTGCAATGATGCGGACGTCATTATCGCCGGAGGACAGGAAAACATGAATCTCTGTCCGTACATGCTTCAAAAAGCAAGGACGGGATACCGCATGAACAACGGCAAAGTGGTTGACGGCATGGTTCATGACGGTCTGTGGGACCATGTAAATGATTTCCATATGGGGATCAGCGCGGAACTCACCGCGGAGAAATACAACATCAGCAGGGAAGACTCCGACCTCTTTGCCATGGATTCTTACGAAAAGACCTGGAGGGCCTATGAAGCGGGAAAATTCAGGAAGGAGATCGTCCCGGTGGAGATCCCCGCGCGAAAGGGCGACCCCGTGATTTTCGACAGGGATGAAATTCCTTTCAGAGGCGGGAAAACAACCCTTGAAGCCCTGGGGAAACTTCGTCCGGCTTTTAAGAAGGATGGGATCGTTACGGCTGGAAATGCTTCGAAAATAAGCGACGGGGCATCCGCCCTGGTGCTCATGTCAAGGGAAAAGGCCCGTGAACTGGGTTGCAAACCCCTGGTGCGTGTGGGGGCTCAGGGAGCATCAGGCATTGACATGAAGTATGTGCTTGTGGCGCCGATTTATTCCATCCCCAAGGTGTTGGCCAAAGACGGGCTGACCATATCGGACGTGGACCTCCATGAGATCAATGAAGCGTTCAGCACCTCTTCCGCGGCCATCAACCGGGAATTGGGAATTGATCCGCTGAGAGTAAACGTACACGGGGGTTCGGTGGCTATCGGACATCCCATCGGTGCAAGCGGCGCCAGGGTTCTGACCACCCTCATCCATGCCATGAAGGACAGGGATGTGGAAGTGGGACAGGCCTCTTTGTGCCTGGGCGGCGGTGAAGCGGTGACTCTGGTTGTCTACAACGAAAAATAAGCATTTGGAAGTATTAAAATCAAATATCAAGGAGAAATAACGATGCAGGATGCAGTCATTGTTTCATGTGTAAGAACACCCGTCGGCTCTTTTGGCGGGACGCTAAAAGAAACGCCCGTGGTAAACCTCGGCGCCATTGTGCTGAAAGAAGCCTTGAAAAAGGCAGGGTTGAAGCCGGTTGTCTCTGAAAAGCTCGCTTCCTTCGATCCGGACTGCCTCAAAGGCACTGGGATAATCGCTCTTGAAAAAGAGGGGTGCGACTACGACGCCTCTCTGCAGCCGATTCAGGTGGATGAGGTCATCATGGGGAATGTCGTGGGCGCCGGCCAGGGGCAGAACGTAGCACGGCAGGCCATGATAAGGGCAGGCATTTCAAAAGAAGCCGGCGCGTTTACCATTAACAAGGTCTGCGCCTCGGGGATGAAAGCCGTTGCCCTGGCCGCGCAGTCTATAGCCACCGGGGCGGCGGATGTGATGCTGGCCGGCGGCATGGAAAACATGAGCATGATCCCCTATTCCCTGCCCGCGGCCAGGTGGGGAGCGAGAATGAACAACACTGACCTGGTGGACCTGATGGTCTTTGACGGCCTCTTTGAAATATTCTACGGCTATCACATGGGCATCACCGCTGAAAACATCGCGGAGAAATACGGAATATCGCGGCAAGAACAGGATGAGCTGGGCGCGATCAGCCACCAGAGGGCCAGAAAAGCCATTGCCGACGGTACTTTCAAGGAAGAGATCGTGCCGGTAATTATTCCCCAGCGGAAGAAAGATCCCCTGGTGTTTGATACGGATGAACGTCCCATGGACACCAGCGCCGAAAAGATGGGAAAACTGAGACCGGCCTTCAAAAAGGATGGCACCGTAACAGCCGGGAATGCATCGGGAATTAACGATGCCGCCGCGGCCCTTCTCATCATGTCCGACGCAAAGGCAAAAGAACTGGGGCTGAAACCTCTTGCGCGCGTCAAGGCTTTCTCATCGGCGGGAATCGATCCCGCCTACATGGGGCTTGGTCCTATTCCGGCGGTAAGAAAAATCATGGCTAAGGCAAACCTTTCCATAGGCGATTTCGGGGCCATCGAGCTGAACGAGGCCTTTGCATCCCAGGCCATTGCCTGCGCAAGGGAACTCCATTGCGATATGG
>JBBSAR010000376.1:0-4715 GCA_038252125.1 Desulfatiglandales bacterium | reverse complement strand
TCTTTTCCCGATACCCCGAATGAGTTTGTTGACGAAGGTTTCCGGGACAAACCATTTATTCTCCTGTGCAACCACTGCCTCAATCCTCCCTGCGTTCGGGTCTGTCCAACAAAGGCCACATTCAAGCGGGCGAATGGGATTGTCGACATGGATATGCATCGCTGTATCGGATGCCGTTTCTGCATGGCGGCCTGCCCGTACGGTTCCCGAAGTTTTAACTGGGGACTTCCCGGGAACGCCCCCAAGGAACTGAATCCCAACTTTCCTACAAATCCCGACTATCCCGAACGTACCAAAGGGGTTGTTGAAAAGTGCAACTTTTGTGAAGAACGGGTCGTCAAAGGAGTGCTTCCCGCCTGCGTAGAGGCCTGCGACAAGATCAAGGTGAACGCGCTCTATTTCGGAGACCTTGATGACCCTAAATCAAACGTCAGAGAGCTGCTCCGTGAGCACTATTCTATAAGACGAAAACCTGCATTAGGAACAGAACCAAATTTATTCTATATTATATGAGGTAGGTTATGCTTGACAGAGCACTGAAAGGAAGTCAGGGATATTGGGGATGGTTAATCTTTCTGCTCGTTTTGATGGGGACAGGTCTCGGATGCTATCTCTATCAGTACCGGGAAGGATTGATCATTACGGGGATGAGCAGGGATGTATCCTGGGGGTTTTATATTGCCCAGTTCACCTATCTGGTCGGCGTCGCCGCCGGCGGCGTGATGGTGGTACTGCCCTACTACCTGCATGATTACAAAGCCTTTGGCAGAATCACCATTTTGGGTGAATTTCTGGCCATTGCAGCGGTTCTTATGTGCTTGCTGTTCATCTTCGCGGATTTAGGCCAGCCCACAAGAATCATGAATGTGATCCTGTATCCCACGCCCAACTCCATCCTGTTCTGGGATATGATCGTACTAAATGTTTATCTCCTGTTGAATCTTTTTATCGGCTGGAACGTACTTACAGCGGAAAGGAAAGGCCTTCATTACCAGAAATGGGTAAAGGTTTTGATCTATATTTCCATCCCCTGGGCATTCAGCATCCATACGGTTACAGCCTTTCTTTACGCCGGTATTCCGGGAAGGCACTATTGGCTGACGGCGATTATGGCTGCCCGTTTTCTGTCCTCGGCCTTTGCGGCCGGCCCGGCCCTTCTTCTGCTTTTGTGTCTGATTGTCCGCAAGGTGACCAACTTCGATCCTGGCGAAAAGCAGATGAGGACCCTTGGCGGCATTATTGCCTACGCTTTTATTCTGAATGTCTTCTTTTTCATACTCGAATTTTTTACTGCCTTTTACAGCAATATCCCCGGCCACATGCACTCCATTGTATACCTCTTCTCCGGGTACGAAGGATATGGAAAGCTGGTTCCATGGATGTGGACCGCCACCGGATTTGCCTTCATCGCACTCATCCTCCTCATTGTTCCGGCAACGAGAAGGAAAGAAGACACATTGGCGCTGGCATGTATCGCCGTGATCATAGCGACATGGATTGATAAAGGTCTTGGTCTGATCGTTGGTGGTTTCGTTCCCAATATGTTTGACAGGGTTACCGAATACTTTCCCACGACTCCTGAGATTTTGATCACCATCGGGATCTGGGCAACCGGCTTTTTTGTTTTGACCATTCTTTTTAAGATCGCCGTCTCCATTAAGGAGGAGGTTGCCGCCTGATTCGTTTCCGTTGAGTGTATGACAATAAAAGGCGGGCCTGTCCGAAATGGACGGCCCGCCTTTTTTTAGATTCATTTTTTACTTTCAATCTCAAGTTTCCAGTTTCTCTAATAAACAAGAAAATTGAATCCTTGCTCCGCTATAAACTACTTTTTGCCTTACTCAAGGATGCCGATTTTTGCCTTTTCCGTTCCCATCGACGCGATGCGAAAAAAGCTTGACAGCCTAAATGTACTCTGATAAACAATCGCACAAACAATAAAGGCATGTGGAAACTGACGAAAGCGTCAATCACCATGAAGAGCTTTTTTTAGCTACTTTATATTTACATTACAGGAGGTTAGTGAACATGGGTTATGAAGTCGTTGTCGATCCGGAAAAGTGTGAAGGCTGTGAGGAATGTATTGAGGTTTGCCCTGTAGACGTCTACGAGCTGCAGGATGACAAATCCGTGCCGGTCAATGCTGAGGAATGCCTCGGATGTGAGAGCTGTATTGAGGTATGCGAGCATGAGGCCATTACCGTCACCGAGGTGTAATCACATCCCCTTTCAAACACAGTTTATTTGCATCGCGCCTCCCGGGTTTTTAGTATCGGGAGGCGCTTTTTTTTGGCGGAGCCGCTTCCGTGAAACCGGAAGGGAGCGTCCGTAAAGAAAAAACAAAAGGCCAGTCTCTCAGGAGGCTGGCCTTTTATGTTGAAACAGTTCAGGGGTTATTTCTTTGCGTGACAGTCGTTACATTTCTTGAATGGACCGGTCGGTTTTCCTTCTTTTTCAAGGGCCTTGTGACAATCCTTGCAGTTTTTATGATAGGCATTCTGCAGCTTCATGGGTTCGCCTTTCTCCGCCTTTTCAGGGTTATGGCAGGCGCTGCACTTTTGCACCGGCTCTCCGTCTTTCCAAACGTTCTTGCCGTCCTTGAATACATGGTGGCATTCCGTGCATGCTATTTTATAATCCGCGTGGTGCTTCTCGTGAGAGAATTTTACCGGACCTTTTTTATCTTTCGCATAGCTGTTCTCAATTAAAATTTCTTTGGGAACATCCGCTGCCGTCAAGACACCCACCGTGAGGAAAAACATACCAGTGAAAATGGCCATCAATACGGTTGTAAACCTCTTGCTCATTGACAAATTCACCTCCTTTCCATAAAAGAATCGGTTGCACTTTTTTCCTTGTTAAAATCTTCACACCAGTTGAGTAATGCCCTAAATATAATCAATAGTGAAACCCGATGTCAAGAAAAACCCGCAATTGCCGTTGAAATCAGGACTGTTCTTTGCCGTCTTCGCGCGCAAATGCGGCCAGTTCATACAAGATCTTCAACGACTCTTTTGCTTCCTCCGGATCGACCTGATGAATGGCAAAACCCGCATGGACAATCACATAATCTCCGATCTGTGCATCCTGAAGTAGAAGCATACTCACTTCTCTTTGTACGCCTTCCATGTCTACCGTGCCCATGTCGTCTTTCAGCCTGATTACTCTTGCCGGAATAGCTAAACACATAAGACCGAGTCCCCACCTTTCATTTCTAAATTTCCATGGATGCGCGATGTTTATAAGCCGCCCCGAGCCGTTCAAGCTCCTTAAGAACCATGTTGCTCAGCGGTGTCAGTTTCTCCTTTACGGCATCCGTCAGTTCGATACTCAGCGTTTCGATATCCTCAGGCTCGACGCCTATAATAATCGTCTCCGGAACCTTTTCAAAGACCTGACACAGAGTCAGGGTTTCCAGAAGATCCACCTGGTGCAAGGAATTCTTGCCAAGAATCCGTTTCGGAATGTCTTCCCCTTCAAGCCGGTAGAGCGTCCCGGGGTTTCCTCCGTTTTTTACGGCATCCACCACGATGAGATGATCTGCGTCTGATATGACAGCAAGAAGACCCATCCCCAGAACGCCCCCATCAATGAGTTTTACATTCTGAGGGAATGTGTACATGGCCTCAAGGGCTTCCACCACCCTTACCCCGATTCCTTCATCCTTAAAGAGGATATTCCCCACGCCCAGAACGGTAATCTGTTTTCTGTCCATTCTTTATGATACCACCGAAATTCGTTTAGTCTTACTCTGAGATTACAAACATTTTATCGCTTTTCCCACATGGGCATCTCTTAGAAAGGCCACTGCACTCTTTTTCAACTCTTTGTCGTAAGCCAACAATCGGAAACTCATACGAACGTCAACGGGTTGGGGAACCATCGAAAGCGGGGGCGTGGAAAAAAGCGTACGCACTCTTTTAAGGAGTTCCGTTCCTTCCTCCTCCGTAGTCCGGGGGAGCACAAGACAGAAGCGCTCCCTGTCCACCCGGCAGAGGAAGTCCTTTTCCCGCATATGGCTGATCAAGAGGTTCATCGTCTGCAGAATAACCGCATTGCCGGTCTTATAGCCACTTTTTTCTACAATTTCCATTAAATTGTCCACACACACGACAATCATGGTTAATGGAGAAGAAAATCTCTGCGAATGCGAAATCTCTTTTTCCAACATTTCCATGGAAAAATCAAGTCTCCTGAGCCCTGTCACGGCAATTTTGTCGGTTGCCGTCTCCTCGAGAAAACAGGTGGTGAGATTTTCAAGTCGATCACACAAAACGGTCATGAGATTGAAAAAGAAGCGCTGGGCGGCCGGTGGGTACAACCACTGCAGTCTCTTGATCATTTTCTCATTAATCATGAGTAGTTCAGCCGGTTCGGCGGCAATGACCGTTGCCGATCTCTTACAGGATCTGATCATTCCCATTTCCCCTACCACGTCACCGGCCTGTAAGATCGAAAAAACTCTTTTCGTACCCGCCCCTTTCTTAAAGGAGCCTTCATCCGTCATATCAACCACTTCCAGTTTGCCGGAAATAATCGCATACATGGAATGGCTGACTTCGCCTTTCTTCATAATGATTTTCCCGCTCTCGTAGGTTTGGAGGGCGCCGGCCATGAGGATGTAATAAATCTGCGTCTTCGACAGCCCCTTGAAAAGCGGGATGCCTTTTTGGGGATCCTTGCCAAGCCGCAATTTGAGCAGATCCCACAAGGTG
>JBBSAR010000375.1:0-4744 GCA_038252125.1 Desulfatiglandales bacterium | reverse complement strand
TGAAACGGGCCGCCAATTGAACCGCGTCGATAATTTTGGCGTATCCCGTACATCTGCAGAGATTCCGGCGCAGGGCCTGTTTTATTTCATCCCGGCCGGGGTCGGGATTTTTGTCCAGAAGCGTTTTGGCGGCCATGATCATGCCGGGGGTACAGAACCCGCACTGGATGGCGCCGGCCAGCACAAACGCTTCCTGAATGAGGTGCGGGTTTTCCGGCGTTCCCAATCCTTCCACCGTGATTACATCGGCGCCGCTCAACCCGGCCACCCTGGTCAGGCAGGACAATACCGCCTTGCCGTTTATGATTACCGTGCAGGCGCCGCATTGCCCCTTGCGATCGCAGGATTGTTTGGTTCCGGTCAGGCCCAGAATATCGCGGAGCAGATCCAGCAGGACCAATTTGTCGTCCGCAATTACTTGAATCCCGCGGCCATTGACGTTGAGGTTTACTTTTTTCATACCAGATCTCCTTGTTGTTTTGTACCAACTCCGAGTGAAAGAGTATAGTCCAGGTTACATCTATATCGTTACATTTTCGTGCATCTCTTACAGGTTTCCCGGTTTTTCCGATTCCTTCCTCAGGAAATCGGGGGTATCCGGTCAAAGATAATATTCTCCGCGCCGTTATAAACCAGAAAACGGTTTCCCTTGACCCGCGCAATCATCATAATATTCAGATCCTCGGCAATCTCCAGCGCCATGTGGGTGATGCCCGATCTTGATAAGAGCACGGGGATTTCCATACGGGCCGCCTTCATAACGATCTCGGAGGTCAGTCTGCCCGTGGTATAGAAAATTTTATCCTGCCCGGGCAGTCGATCGAGCCACATTCGGCCGGAAATGGCATCCGCCGCGTTGTGCCGGCCCACATCTTCCACGAACATCAAGAGGTCCGAATCTTTGCACAGTCCGCAGCCATGGATGGCCCCGGATTGCCTGTATATCTTATCGGATCCGGCAATGGATTTCAACAGATCGTATATTACCGATTGTCGCACAAATACGTCCGGGAGTTTCTTTTCGTATAGTTTGTCCAAGGTGCAACTGAAGACCGTTCCCTGGCCGCAGCCGGTGGTTACGGTGGGCCTGGAGAGCTTTTCCTGCCAGTCGATTATACCCTTTCCCTTTTGCGTGCTGATGAAGGCGGTTTGTTTGTCCCAGTTCACCTCGACCGATTTTATTTCTTCAATGTCTTCGATCAGTCGCTGGTTTCGTATAAATCCCAGTGCAAGCTCTTCTGGATGCATGCCCAGAGTCATGAGGGTCACCACTTCCCGGTCATCCACCTTCAGGGTCAGGGGGATTTCGCCGGCCACCCAAACGGTCCGGCGGATACCCGATTGATCCACCGCCTCCACCTGATGGGTAGGCGCCAGACCAGCCGCCGTCATTTGGGGCCGGTAATCAGTATGTGTAATGGCTGGGGACATTTCCCGCATCTTCCTTCCAACGTGTAAATTGGTCCAGCGCAGATTCGACCGAAGAACTTTTTTCTTTAACAAATCGAGTTTGAATTGTATTGTACTTTTTTCATTTTTGTCGATTTTTAATGTCTTTCAAAAAGGAAAGGAGCGCAAAATGAAACCATTGTCTATTGCAATATTGTGCCTGGCATTGGCGGTATGTCTTTCTCCCGCGGGTTCCTCAGCTGAAGAAAAAGTTTTGATGATGGCCACAACCACCAGTACGGACAACACAGGCTTGTTGGACTATCTTGCCCCTAAATTCAAAGAGGCTACGGGAATAGCGTTGAAATGGACCGCGACTGGAACAGGCAAGGCCCTGAAATTGGGGGAAAACTGTGATGTAGACATCCTCATGGTGCATGCGCCGAAGGCGGAGGAACAATTCGTGTCCAATGGATTCGGCACGGATCGTCGTCAAGTCATGTACAACGATTTTGTACTTATCGGACCGGGAGACGATCCTGCGGGAATTAAGGGGAAATCCATCAAGGATGCCCTGCGGACGATCCAGGCAAAAAAAGCGGTTTTCGTTAGTCGCGGAGATAATTCCGGAACAAACAAAAAGGAGCTTTCATTGTGGAAGTCAGCCGGTCTGCCTGTTCCTGACAAGCAGAACTGGTATATTCAGACAGGACAGGGCATGCTGACGACCATGAATATCGCGACGGAACGAAACGGATACACCATGACGGACCGGGGGACCTATATCAAATATGAAGACAACCTGAAAGGGAACCCAAGTCTCAAGATTTTAGTCGAAGGAGACCCTGTGCTGCTGAATCAGTACAGTGTGATTGCCGTGGATAAGGGGCGTTGCCCTCGGGTAAAATACGATTTGGCCGAACAATTCATCTATTGGATTACGGGTGAAAAGGCTCAGCAGCTTATAAAGGATTTCAAGCTTCTGGGAAAACCGCTGTTTACGCCCAATGCAGCAGGGAGAACGGGCAAAAAAGTGGGGAAAGAATGACAAACATTTTGATTGCTGATGACGATTTCACAGTAGGGATGCAGATTGAGGAGATGCTTACGGCCATGGGGTATGATGTTCTTGGTCAGGCCGGATCAGGGCAGGAGGCCGTTGAAATGGCCCGAGACCTCAAACCCGATATCATCCTCATGGATATTGTGATGCCGGGAGAGATAAATGGCATAAAGGCCGCTATAAAAATAAAGGCGGAATCCGATATTCCAATCGTCTTCATTTCCGGTCATGGCGAGTCAAATTACATCCAAGAGGCAAAACAGATAGAGCCCTATGGCTATGTCATGAAGCCTTTTGAGCCAAACGAGATAAGGGCATTTGTTGAGATTGCTCTTCACAAACACAAAATGGAAAAGCAATTAAAGCAGGCCCATGAACAGCTGGGACGAATTAACCGCCAGTTGCTGAGGGAGATCAAAGAGCGGCAAGAAAAACAGGAGTTCAGCACGCATCTGTTGAACAGTTCACCAAACCCCATTCTGGTTATCGGCCCGGACACTGCCGTTCAGTACGTAAATCCGGCGTTTGAAAGTTTGACCGGGTTTTCTTCTTCAGAGGTCGTGGGGACCATGGCGCCTTATCCCTGGTGGACGAGCGATAGGTTGCATCAAGGAAGAGAGGATTTCAATGAAGTCATTTTAAAAGGCCCCCGAAAGATAGAAGAAAAATTTCAAACAAAACAGGGCAGCGCACTTTGGGTGGAGATGAATTCAATTCCTTTTATCAAGGATGGCGATCCCCTGTATGTTTTGTCAAACTGGTCGGATATAACGGATCGGAAGCGGACTCAGAATGTGCTGGAACAAAAGGAAAAACGATATAGGTCGGTTATACAGACGGCCATGGATGGTTTCTGGATAATGGATGCAAAAGGGAAATTTCTGGAGGTCAACCCCGCCTATGCCCGGATGAGTGGTTACAGCATGGAAGAACTGATGAAGATGACCATTTCTGATGTGGAAGTAATGGAATGCCATGAGGAAATCACCCGACGCATCCAGAAAAGCATGAAAGCCGGTTTCGGTCGTTTCGAGACTGTTCACCGCAGGAAAGACAAGTCCACTTTTGATGTGGAAATAAACTTCAGATATCTTTCTTTAAACGGGGGCGTGTTTTTGTCATTCATCCGCGACATTACCGGGCGAAAACAGGGAGAGCAGGCACTCAAGGAAAGTGAGGAGAAGCTGCGCGTTATATTCGATACGGTGTATTCCGGTGTGATTCTCGTGGATGCCTCCGGCGTCATCACGTTCGCCAATCGCCGAATGGCTGAAATGTTCGGCTATGACATGGAAGAGATTATCGGAACGTATTATCCTGAACACCTCCATGAAAGCCAGACTGATGACGGAAAAATGAAAATGTTTCAATTGATTCGGGGGGATATCGATCATGTTCTTCTGGAAAGGTTCTATAGAAGAAAAGATGGTACGACGTTCTGGGGCCATTTCTCAGGGAGTCGCCTTTGCCGTCCCGATGGCTCCTTGTCGACTCTGGTAGGGGTTATGACGGATGTTACGGAAAAAAAGGAACTTGAGGCTCAACTCCGTCAGGCCCAGAAGATGGAAGCCCTTGGGACGTTGGCAGGAGGCATTGCCCATGATTTCAATAACCTCCTCAGCGTCATCCTTGGAAATGCAGAGCTTGCCATGGCCGATGTGCCGGAATGGAATACCGCCAGGCAAAATCTGCGCGAGGCAAAGAAGGCCTGCCTGAAGGCGCGAGATGTGGTCAGACAAATCTTGAGCTTCAGCCGCAAAACAGAGGCTGAACAGAAACCGCTCAACCTTGCGTCCGTGGTTGTCGAATCGCTCCAGCTTTTACGAGCATCCATCCCCGCAAATATCGATATCCGCCAAAATATTGCAGACGATCTATTCGATATCCTTGGTGATTCCACTCAGATCCAGCAGATCATGATGAATCTTTGCACCAATGCGGCTCATGCCATGGAGGATGAAGGGGGCATCCTTGAAGTAGCTTTAAAGAACAAAACGATCGATGAAGATACCTCCCTTCGATATCCCGGGTTAACCCCGGGGCCCTATGTGATTTTATGCGTGAGTGATTCAGGAAACGGCATTAGCCCTGAAGTGATGGACAGGATTTTTGACCCGTATTTTACGACAAAGGATGTGGGTAAGGGAACGGGGCTCGGCCTATCTGTAGTGCTCGGAATGGTGAAGCTCGCCGTTGGCGTCAACGACAAAGCACGGATCAATTTGAATATTTTTGGTTTCGTCGATCTCGCGAAACTTGTCCTCGGGTACAGTGAAGAATGTGGCCCTCCCC
>JBBSAR010000374.1:0-4755 GCA_038252125.1 Desulfatiglandales bacterium | reverse complement strand
GCAGACAAACCTAAGATGGAAAAAATCTTAAAGTACCGCTCGTCTGTTGCTGTTTTTGCTACAACATTTTTGAAAGCGCGAACATACTCAAGCAAACTGTTAATGTATGTTGTTATGAAACTGTCTAATTCTATAGATTTACCATTTTTCCTTAAATCATATAACGCGAGTTTAACATTATCCATAACCTGTTGTGCAGTTGGATCATAGCTTTCTTCAGAAAAACAAATATGGTGTTGCCTTAACAGATCATCTTCTGTGAATAACTTTGAACTTATAATATTTATTCCTTGTTCATCAGCAAGTAGCTTTATGTCATCGTACAACTCAAATATTTCTCCAAATATATTGTTAATTTTATCGTCATACTTTGAATCAAGATATTTGTTTGAAAAATAAAATAGTAAACTTTTCATTTTGTCCATACGAGACAACTCTTTCCCCCTGTCATTAACGGTTTGGAAAATCCGTATGGCATCAGATTCATTATTTTCTATAAATTCGAGGATGTACAAATCTTCTATTGCGTGAAGAAATTCAAGAGGTTTTTCTATTAATTGATCAATTATATTAAAGATTTCCATATACGCATCAAGCATATACCTTTGACTTTTGCTGTGCGGTTCAATAGACAAATTAGTTTTCAGTAAAGTGTTGAAAAAATGAACATCTCTTTCAAGGGGTGTTAATTTGTATTGATCTTTTGACTTGATATAAAATCGTTTGTAATAATCTTTGTCTTGATCGTCAGTGAGACTGTCAATTATCGCATTTATGAACATTATGATTGTCGTAATGCGTTGTTGGCCGTCAACAATGCTGAAAATATCTTTATCGTCCGTTCTTGCTAGAACAACAGTTCCGATATAATGGGTTGAATTAGTTTCGTATGCCTCTTGTATGTCTTCATACAATTCCCTTACATTTTGTTTTTCCCATGCGTAACTCCGCTGATATTTGGGGACATAAAGTATTTTTCGAGTAAAAAATTGATTGAGAGATTGTTGATTTGACATTGTAGTCCTCCTTTTTTCACACTAACATTGATTATCAGGTACTTTTGCCTCGATAACAGTCAAAAAGCGTATTATCAAGTCATTCCAGCTGTCACACAGAATATTCTATCGAAGCAGTGTTTCCAAAAATGAATATCAGAGTTAAAAGCGATCAGATGTTCAATATCACAAAGAATTCACGCCATCAAAAACCTTTAATATGCCTTACGTATCGCTGTTGCTGTCAGAACCTCTGAAGTCAAACCGGAAATCCCTACGACCACAATATATGGTAGTCGGCCAAGTTTTCGCTCATCCCATCTCAGGTCAACATAACGTGCATTATCTTTGCATAGCCCTTGAGCCAATTTAGCCGGGTTTTCAGGCATTTGTAAACCAAAAAATCGAACCGTAATCAACGCTATAATACATTTACCAGTTTTGATCCCACTCCGTTCTCATTACCGAATTTCCCGAGACCCTAAACTGCATTTCCCTTGACACGCAGAACCCACTTTCATGCTCTTTTCGTCAACGAGGCTGAAAATTTGGATATCCCGGACAGCGGTTTTGGGGTGGCGAATTCCATGGTTAGCTTATGTTTGACTTGGCTGAATAGGACAGCAATATCAAAAGGATCTTATGGGTTCAAAAACTTGCAATATGCTTTCTCCGGAATTGTGCCTGAAAAGTTCTTATTCGGGAAGAGCAACTTACCCAAATGTTTTCTCAACAGCCAGCACGTGGGAAGGCAGTCCTTCCCATTTCCCTATCTCCCGGATGGTTGGCAGGAGCCGGTGCAGGGCCTCCCTGTCCAGTATCCCGATGGTGGAAGTCTTTACCATGTCCTTTGAAGTGATGCCGGACACACTTTTTGCATACCCGTCGGTGGGCAGTACGGCCGTTATGCCGATGGCATAATTTCCCGCGGTGAATGGGGCGTAGTTGCCCACCAGGATTTCTCCCGTATTGCGGGTGCTGCTCCGGGCCATGTTCCCCTTCATTGATCATATCGTATGCAGGGTTTGAAGGTGTGCTCTGGCGGTTTCCAGGAGCGCCTCTTTTGAGAAACCTTCCGAAAAATATGCGGGTTGTTTTTCCTCGGAATTTCCCAGCAGGGCGATCACGTTGGCATATTCCCTTGCGGCGTTCCGGTCCTCCGAGGCCTCCTTGTAGGCGTCTGCAAGATGAAGTCGGACCACGGGGTCTTTTGGATTCAGGTAGGCGGCCTTTTTCAGGTATCCGATGGCCTGATAAGGATCTCCCGTGTTGCGATAGATCATGGCCAGAAGGAAGTAGGCCCTTTCACAGAGGGGGTCCCGGTCAATCAGATCCCCTAACAACCCCACGGCTTCCATTGTTTTTCCCTCATCGGCATTTTTCAGGGCAACGGCCAGGATGGCGTCGGCCTGGACAGCGACCTTCTCCGCTGCCTGTTCTTGTGTTGAGGCCTCCTCTTTGAGAACATGTGAATGTGAGGTCGACGCCTGTGAGGAATTTGAAGGAACCCGTCTCTCCTTTTTTTCCGTTATTATGGATGCCGTCTTCAGAGCAGCCGCGGGAGCCTTTTTTCGAGGGAGGGTGAACCGCTTCTCTTTTTTCGTTTCCGTCCGGGCCGTCGCAGACCGTGTGCTTTCTTTTTTATGGAGGTTTTTCTGATAGATGAAAGCGCCTTCCTGTTCCAGGGAAAGAAAATCGTTATTCAGGTAGCGCAGTGTTTCGGAATATCCTGGAAAGAGATAACCTCCATCCGCAAGGGACAGGTAGAAGTTGTGAATGAGCCTTTCCGCGGTTTCTTTGTCAAAGTAGATGATGACATTGCGGCAGAATATAAGATCCCACGGGGGCATGGTTTCCATCGGAAAGTGTTTGTCGCCCAGATTGAAATATTCAAAATGAACCATGCTTTTTATCTCGTTTTTGAGGAAATACCGTGAACCCTTTTTCATAAAGAACCGATCGATCCGTGAAGGTTCCAGCTCACGAACGGCACGTTCCGAATACTCTCCTTTTCTTGCCTGAATCAGAGCGTCGCCGCTGATGTCCGTGGCCCTGATGAAAACGTTTCGTTCGGTTGCTTCAGGGATCAGGTCCTGTACAACCATGGCAATGGAATAGGCCTCCTCTCCATTGGCGCAGCCGGCGCTCCAGATATGGATTGGCGCTTTACGCCCCTTTCTTTCAAGAATTTGCGGCAGACAATGCTTTCTGAGGACTTCGTATTGAGCCTTGTGGCGAAAGAAAAAACTCTCCCGGATGGTGAGCAGATCCATGAGCGTGCTGAACTCCGAATATTCCCCGGGGGCGCCGGTCAGAAGGGCGAAATATTTCTCGGGATCGATCAGATTCAGAGCCTGCAGTCGATTTGAAATGGCATTTCTGAGGTGTTCGTCTCCGTTCTTGTCGAAAGTGATCCCTGTCTTTTCCGTTAAATAGGAACAGAATGGCGAAAGAACCGATTCGGTCGGCGCCCACTTATCCATTTCGGTTGCCCTTGTATTGCTGATTTCCCGAAGCGGAGAATGAAATGATTTCGGAAGCGATTTTTGTCACAGGGAGAATCCTGTCAACAATGCCACGATCGATAGCGGCCTTGGGCATTCCGAAAATCACACTCGTTTCTTCATCCTGAGCGATGGTTTTTCCCCCTGCCGCCTTGAGAAATTGCATGCCGGTGACGCCATCGCTTCCCATCCCGGTGAGGATAATTCCGAGAGCTCCTGGTCCATAGTGATCCGCAACGGATTGAAACAGGTAATTCCCCGAAGGGCGATGGCCGCCAACAGGGGGCGTATCCACCAGCTTTATGCGTTTATTAGAGGTTACCGTGAGATGAAAATCGTCCGGAGCCAACAGCACCTGGCCGGGAATCACGAGATCGTGCTCCTTTGCCACACGGACCCGCGGATGATTCTTTCCTGTCAGCCATTCAGCCATTCCCTTAATGAATCCGCTACTCATGTGTTGTACGATCAGTATGGGAACCATGAGGTCCGGAGGGAGCTCTTGAAGAATCTGAAAGAGCGCGTTTGGTCCCCCCGTGGAGGAAACAATGGCGACTATCCGGCCGTTCCCCTCTATCAATGGGAGATTCACATCCCGGATTGGATTTTCAGCACGTTTTCTCTTTTTTCCCCGGCATTCTTTTAAAGATTCGGGACGCACCTTGGACAGCAATTTGATTTTTCGAATGAGTGCCTTCGCTACTTCGGGGTGTGTCCTCCACCTGTAAAGATCCGCCTTGAGGATAACTTCGAGAACCCCACATTCAAAAGCGCGCAGTGCGTGATCCGTGAATTCTTCGGATGAAGTGCTCAACATGATGATCGGGGTCGGCCTGATCCGCATGACCTTCTCGGCTATTTCGTAGCCGCTTGTTCGCCGCAAAAAGGAATCCAGGAGGATCAGATGTGGATGGTGCACCTTCAGCATTTCCAGGGTTTCCGGTTCATTTTCCGTCATTCCCACAACTGAGATTTCCGGGTCTGCAACCAGGATGTCCCGGAACATTTCCCTGGCTGATTTGAGATCGTCTACAATTAAGACTTTTATCATTTCTCTTTGTCCGTGGGGCTTCTGATCGGTTCACGCCGGGTCACCCGGAACTTTTACCCTATCAACGTCTTGATGGTATGGATCAACGACTCCTGGTTGAAACTCTTCTTCAGGAGAAAGGCATCGGCCCCGGCCTGGAGACCCTGTGTTTTTTCCTCTTCACTCTCCAGCGATGTGACAATGATGACCGGCAGGCGGGAAAATC
>JBBSAR010000373.1:0-4764 GCA_038252125.1 Desulfatiglandales bacterium | reverse complement strand
TATTATCGCATTATTATCGCTCCAAAGATGAACATCTTTCCAAACGGCTTATTTGATTTCTGCTATAAATCACAGCCTGAGTAAACGTTGGTATATCAAACACATATCACGTCCCTTCAAAATTTGAAAACCCCCTCAGGGAAAACCTTGAGACCCCAACATCTTGTGGTCGCACCCTTCAAGGATTATCGCGACATGATGCTGACTTACCTATAATAAGTTAGCGCCGGCTTGTCGGGAGAAAAACGGAAGTTTACCATCTCCAGTCTCAACCGGTTCAATCAACACGAACACGTGTCTAAAATCGGAAATCTTACTGAGACAATTCCTCGGTTGATGAAGGCGACCTCGGAAGTATGTAGTCACGGTGTGGTGTCATCCGGTAAGGACCCGTCGGAAGGTGGGACGTATCCAGCAATCGGAAGCCGTTTTGGCGAAAAAAGCCTACCCGCGGGCAATGATTCTTAGCATGGCATCCCGAGCCTACCGGTCCCCTGAGGCCAGCAATCAAAACTTTCATGAAAAAATTTTTGATGCCTATTGCCTCCGTCTTTTCTTTTGAAATCCGTTTACTGTAACCGGTGCAAAAAATGTTTATTTATGAGCCTTCCTGAAATCTCTTAATCTTCATGCACAAAGCTTTTCTTATACGTATAAAAAGTATTGACAGATATTTGAAAGGATTCTATTGTCAAACAATCGTTCGTTTGTTTATGAAAGGCGCCAAAAATGCCCAAAACAAAAAACTTAAAGAAAAGGGAAGAGATACAGAACAGCATCGCGCATCTTTTTGCCCGCAACGGCTACCACAATACTTCCATGAGGGATATCGCCAGGGAACTGAATATGAATGCCTCCTCCCTTTACCACTATTTCAAGGGAAAGGAGGATATGCTGTTTCAGTTGATGAATGACGCCATGAATGAAGCCCTTGTAACCATAGAGGAAATATGCCGGGCCGATATCATGCCGGAGGAAAAACTGGACAGGGTTCTTGTTTATTATGCCAAATATTTTGCCGGCGACCTGGAACGGGAGATCCTGCTGGTGAATGAGATGACCTCTTTGAAAGGGGAATATAGGCGCATTCTGCTTGAAAAAGAGAGACATTACGTGCATTTGATCCGGTCGATCCTGGATGAATTGGCGGAGCAGGGAAAAATGAAAAAAATGAATGCTACGACCGCGCTCTTCGCTTTTTTCGGAATGGTGCACTACACCATCAAATGGTACAACAAAGACGGCCCGGTAAACCTGGATGAACTGGCGGATACGTTCATGGAGATCTTTACGAGAGGCATTTTGAAACAGGTGTCGTGAGCAACGCAGTACCTTCTATTAAAGGAGATTGAAATGGATTTTGAACTAACGCGAGAGCAGAAGGACATTCGCCAGGCGGCAAGGGAATTTGCCCTTGGAGAACTCCAGGATATCGCGAAGGATTGCGATCTTAACCAGACATTCCCCAGGGAGCTGATAACCAAGGCCGGAGAATTGGGCTTTTTAGGCGTGTTTATTGATGAAGAATGCGGAGGGGCGGGGTTTGGATTTCTGGAACATGCCCTTATCCTGGAAGAGTTCTGGAAGATTGATCCCGGTTTAGGGCAACAGCTCTGTTCGGTGTCATTCGGGTCGGAAGAGTTCCTGCTTTTTGGCACGAAAGAGCAGAAGAATCATTTCCTTCCACCACTGGCTGAAGGAAAGAAGATGATGGGATTCGCCATCACGGAGCCGGATGCGGGGAGCGACACCCTGGCTGCCTCCACCCATGCTGTCCTTGAAGGGGACGAATACAGAATTAACGGCAGCAAGGTGATGATCGGAAACGGTTCCGTGGGGGATTTTCTCCTGGTGTACTGCCTTACGGACCCGGAGGAAAAGAAAAGGGCCAAACGGCACAGTATTATTGCGGTTGAAACGGATCGGGCCGGATATGAAGCGGAACCCATGCATGGCAAGATGGGGTTGCGTGCCTCCGATACCTCCTCGGTCTTTTTTTCAGACGTGCGGGTTCCGAAAGAAAATCTGGTGGGAGAGCGGGGAAATGGTTTTTCACAGCTTATGGCGTTCTTTGATCGTTCCCGGGCCTATGTCTCGGCCCACGGAGTGGGGCTGGCGCAGGGCGCCCTGGATCAGGCCGTAAAACATGTGCGAAACCGTGTGCAGTTCGGAAGGAAATTAGGCTCTTTCCAGGCCACGCAGTTTAAGATAGCGGAAATGGCCACCAAGGTGGAAATGGCGCGAACCATGGCCCACAAGGCCTGTACCCTGCTGGATGCGGGGAAAGGGGATACGCATATCACCGCAATGGCCAAAATGTTTTCTGGTAGGGCAGCCGTGGAGGTGGTCGATGAGGCGCTCCAGCTTCACGGGGGGTATGGATACTTCAATGATCAGGATATCGAGCGCTTTTACAGGGCCGCGAAGGTCCTGGAAATTTATGAAGGGGCCAAGGAAGTGGAAAAAATTATCATCGGCCGGAACGTGATCGGGAGACTTTAGTCTGTTTGGAGGGATGCATATGAACATCGTGGTTTGTGTGAAAAGGGTTCCCATGACCCAGGAGGTTGATCTGATTGTTGACGAGGGAAAGAGAGGGGTCAGAAAAGATGAACTGGCCTACGTCATCAATGACTGGGACAACTATGCTATTGAGGAGGCCGTTCTTCTGCAGGAAAAATTCGGAGGAACGGTTACCGCGGTAACCATCGGGGATGAGGATGATGAAGAGGTCCTGAGAAGGGCGCTTGCCATGGGTGCGGACAGGTCTATTCGCGTGGAGCCGGGCGACAGGGAGCTGGATGGTTTTGTGGTAGCGAGTATCCTTGCCCGGGTGATCCGCGATCTGGAATTCGATCTGGTTCTTACCGGGGTGCAGGCCGATGATGATAACCTGGGGATGGTCGGCATCATGGTTGCTGAAAAACTGGGGATCGGACACGCCTCCGTTGTGGTGGGCGTGGATCCGGACGGCGACCAGGCCGAAGTCAGAGTCGAACTGGAAGGCGGCATGGATGAGGTTTCCAAACTGCGTATGCCTGCTCTACTCACTGTTCAAACCGGCCTCAATGAGCCCCGTTATGTGTCGATTATGGGCATCCGGAAGGCGCGTAAGAAAGAACTGAACGTGATTGGCGTGGAAGAACTGGGACTCAGCGACGAGGATTTGACGCCTATGACAAGGATAGAGGAGGTTTTTCTACCGCCTGAAACCGAAGGCGCCACCATGCTTGAAGGAGATTCTTCCGCGGTTGCCGAGCAGATCATCCGTATTATCCGGGAAAAGGGGGTGAGCATTTAGATGGGCGAGATAATGGTATTAGTGGAACATAGGAAGGGGGAAATCAGAGATATCACCAGGGAGATGCTTTATAAAGCCGGTGAACTCTGTACCGCTGCATCCCATGAACTGGTTGCCGTCCTGCTGGTGGGGGAGGAATCGGATGACCTGATCCGGGATGCGGCCAAGATGGCGGACAAGGTCCTTGTTTTTCAGGATGCCCGGTTAAAGGACTTCGACTCCCATCTGTATGGGGAAGTGCTTGCAAGGCTTGTCCGGGAACGAAGACCTTTTCTGACTCTCATTGGGCACACATCCTGGGGAATGGATGTGGCGCCGGCTCTTGCCGTGAAATCGGGATATCCGCTGGCTACGGATTGTGTGAATATCCTGCTGGAGGACGGTGGGCCATTTGTTATTCGTCAGATTTACAGCGGCAAGCTCTTTTCGAAAGTTTCTTTTCGAAAAGCAGACGGATATATCATAACCGTGAGACCCGCGGCCTTTCTGGTTCCGGAAGGAGTATCGGCGAGAGAAGGACAAATCGAGATGCATGAGCCCTATCCCGAACCGGCAAAGTCAAGGAAAGAATTTCTGGAATTCGTGGATACCGGAGCCGGAGATGTAGACATCACCCATGCCGATCTGCTGATATCGGTGGGAAGAGGGGTAGGGGAAGAAGAGAACATCGCCATAGTCAGGGAACTGGCGAATGCCATGGGAGGGACCCTGTCGTGTTCACGCCCCGTGGTGGACAAAAACTGGCTCCCCAAATACCACCAGGTGGGCACATCCGGAAAATCGGTGAAGCCCAAGGTCTATTTTGCCCTGGGGATCAGCGGCGCCTTTCAGCATGTGGCCGGAATTGCGGGCGCCGGGACGGTCATCGCCGTGAATAAGGACAAAAAAGCGCCCATCTTCAGGGTCGCTGATTACGGCGTGGTGGATGATCTCTTTAATGTGGTATCCGCTCTGAAGGGAAAGTTGTAAGTCGCGAATCGTGTCTGAACAAAAAGCCTGTTCAGACACGATTTTGGATTGCGAATTATTTTCCGATCACATGTTTTGCGATGACCCTCCGCTGGATCTCGGAGGTCCCTTCGTAAATGGTAAATACCCTCACATCCCGGTAATATCGTTCCACCGGGAAGTCCTGGATATACCCGTAACCGCCGTGAATCTGGAGGGCTGTGTATGCCACCTTGTTGGCCATTTCGGAGGCGAACACCTTGGCCATGGAGGCCGATGCGGAGTAATTTTCTCCCCGATCCTTCATGGATGCTGCGTTGAAGGTGAGGAGCCTCGCCGCCTCGATCTGGGTGGCCATGTCCGCGATCATCCATCGGATGCCCTGGAACTGGGAGATGGTCTTGCCGAACTGCACCCTTTCCCTGGCATAAGCGACGGCGGCGTCAAGACATGCCTGGCCGACGCCGACCGATTGGGAGGAGATGCCTATCCGGCCGCCGTCCAGAGAGGTCATG
>JBBSAR010000372.1:0-4766 GCA_038252125.1 Desulfatiglandales bacterium | reverse complement strand
GATTCCCATATGGTAAAGCTTCTCTCGCATGGCTCGAAGACAGCACTGAATATCGCGCAGGCTTTCACGGTAAGTCAGCTGAGCAAATGCCATACATAAAAGCTGATCATAGCATGTAAAAGAACGAGCTCGATAATTGCCATTATAGCGATTGACACATTGACGGACCTTCTTCTGAGGGAGGAAGTCCATCACCTGAGAAAAGACGGTTTGCCCCTGATACATTGATACACTCCTTTGCCATGTTGAGTTTTCCGGAAAAGGAGTATGGGCGAACCTTAGACGAATTTCAAGTCGATCCCTCTATATTTTACTACTTTACAATATTAAATAAAATATTTATGTCGTTTTCTTAAAATCTTAGCCGGACACCAGTGAAAGAAAATCTATTGTCATTGTCGGAAATTTTCTGTATTTTTAAATAAATGCAGATGGGATAAACACGGGGGGAAAGCGATGAAAATTGCACCGGGACGATTGTTTTTGTGGATTTTTTGCATGTTTTTTCAAATGAGCTGTTCCGTCCTTGCCGCCGAATCTGAATTTTTAAGAAATCTCTCCATTGCGGAGAATTCAGAAAACAGCTTGAGAGAGCGCATGGTGGCGATTCAATACTTGGGGGCATCCGGAGAGGAGCAGGCCCTGAAACCGTTGTTGGCCATTTTGATGAACAAGAAGGAAACAGAGGGGATCCGGTGTGGGGCCGTCAGGGGGCTGGCGGACCTGGGACAGGGAAGGTCACAGGTCATTTCCGCTTTTGAACAGGCGTACGGTGACACGGGCACTGGAGAAAATCTCAGGTATACGATCCTTTTTTCACTGGGCCACATGCGGGCGGAGGAATCCCTCCCATTCCTTTCCGCTGCCCTTTCGGATCCGAGTGAAATGATTCGTTTCAAGGCTTCCCAGGCAATCGGGCATATTGGAACGGATAAGTCCGTGACGCTGCTTGTCACCCGGCTGAAGGAAGAGCAGGACCGGATGGTACGCGCTGAAATGCTTCGGGCCTTGGGCGATGCAAAGACCACGGAAGCTCGTAATGCCCTTATTCAGGCGCTCCTGTCGGATCCGTCTTCTCTGGTGCGCTGGAATGCCGCCCTTACGTTGGAAAAATGGCAACCCCTGAGTCCGGAGGTGCGTTCCGCTATGGCCGCCGCGTTGAATGATTCTTCTCCATTGCTTCGCAAGACGGTGAAAGGGATCCTGCAATGAAAAGAATTTCTTTTAGTGCCGGCTTTTTTGTTCTCTTGCTTTTCGTGTTGCTTTTTTGGGGCGCGAAATCGGATGCCCTGGAAAAGGGGGCTCTTCTCTATCGCACCAGCGCCGACGGCATTATCTACGGCAGCACGGACCAGCTGGAACTGCCCTGTTCCGTGCTGCAAACCGTTCTTGGTGAACTGAAATCGGGCCATGTCGGTCTCTATATCGGGGATCTTCGGATTATTCATGCTGTTTTAGACGGGGTCGTGGAAACGGATTCCAAGAATTTTATCTCCGTGGATGAAAAAGAAGAAGGGGTGGCGTACCTTGGGGCCAAGCTGCCGGTGAACTATGATGATCCCACGGAATGGAGCGAGGAAAGAAAGGAACAGCTCGTGGTGATAGCGAGAGAGCAGGTAGGCAAAGGCTATGATCTCCGTTTTCAGGAACAGACAGGTCCTGATTCGGGAGATTTTACCTGCGTGGGGTTGGTGGAGTATGTGTATGAGCAGGTTGGGTATATCGTTACCCCGATGGGGTATTATAGTGGAGGACCGGGCGGCAAGAGCTATACCCAGGTCTACAATTGCGAAATGACCCTGTGGCAGGATTGGGATGGTCTGAATACATTTGCCGATCAGGTCCGGTTCTCTCTGTTCAACCATCCCCTTGATTTCTGCTGCGGCAGGGAATTCGAGGGCGGAAAATATTTGTTCTTTCCTTATACCCAGTTCCTGCAAGCCAGTACAGTGGCAGTGGAAACCGATATTCCCGTGACGGGCGGAGAAGATTCCGGCGGTGGGGGAGGGGGATGCTTCATTGGAAGCGTTGTGCGTTAAACTTTCTGAAACTGCCAATCTTCAATGGTTGCCCGATAAGGAGATGGGACCGAATGGAAACCGATCGATCCGTTTTTGATCCGAAAAGACCGTTTCCAGTATATTTGTTCCAGTGGATGGAAGCGGCCGGCTGGCAAGGGGCGGGCAGTGCGGTTGCTTGCCCGGACCCGATGTGCCGTACTGAATGCATTGGGAAAGGCCTTGACCGATCCCCGGCTGCGGGGCCGTATTTTCGATCTAAACGGCCATACGGACTCGGATGGTTCTGAAAAATACAACGCGGAACTGAGCATGAACCGGGCCCTGGCGCCGAACGCCTCACGCGAAAACAAGCAACTCAACCGGTGGGTGGAGATTGTGGTCTCCGCGGAGGCGGTTGCGGCGCCCGTGGAAGAAAAACGAAAGTTTTAGAAAGAGGGGAATTATGAAAAAACTGATAATTCTGATTCTTGCGGCAGCCTGTGCCTATGGGGTTTTGGGCTACCACTTTATCCTCATGGACAGCAGTATCAAAATCCTCAAGAAAAGCGAACTGAGCCTTGACGATACGTTTATTGATGCGAGAGGGTCCAATAAATCAAAGCTTTTTCTCAATCCCGCGCTGTTGAAGGCAGGCGTAAAAGATCTGTTTCATAATGACGGCGTGACCATTGGAAAATGATCCGGATCTGTCTCGTTTTATGTGAAATGAATTTTTCAGAGGATCGGTTATGAAAAAATTTCCATGAGAACAACATTCAGTTGGGTCCGGCCAATTTGAGTCAATTACCAGCGGATGCCAGCCGCATCAGATTTCCACTAACATTACAACGTGCTTATTTTATGGATAAATTGTTTCCAAGATTAATCTCTGAGAAACTATTGCATTTGAAAGACCGATATTATTTTATGCATATCAGGCGCTGTGCTCTATGCAACCCCTTATTACCCGACGGCAAAATGGCCAGAGTTCGTATAATATCATTTCAAATCAAAATGTTGTCCGGAAATATGTTTGCCGGCACCAAAACCGCTTTTTCCAAGGTTCACGTCAAAAGTTATGATAAAGTATGGCACATTAAATGCCATAAGTTGTTGAAATGTATGAGCGCCAACTGTATTTTGTTTTCATGGGAATTTCCACATTCTCTCAGAAACGAGGTTTCAAGTGTCGGGTGTCAGTTCTGAGCAACCCCGGGAGGAAGTAATGAAAACCACATCGTATAATTTGATCATGTCGGCCCTTTATAAGGGAACGAAGGGAGAAAGGCCCCCTGTAGGCAACCCCACTTCCATTGTCTGTCACGAACTCATGGATCTGTGCGGGGTAAGCTTCCCCGAGGCCCATCTGAATCCCGGGGCCATGGCGGAGCTCGCCCTGGCGGGCCACGAGATGGTGGGCTTTGATACGGTTATGCCGGAGTACAGCGTGGATCAGGAAGCGGCTGCTCTTGGATGCCGGGTGGACTGGGGCGACAGAAACCGAATGCCGGATTCCAGGCATTTTCCCTATGAAGATTTCTCGGATGTGCAGGTGCCCGTCGATTTTTTGGAAAAACCGTCCATGCGGGTTCTCCTTGACGCGCTTTCCATTCTTCGGCGTCATGTGGGAGGGAAGGCCGCCATTATAGGCAAAGTAATGGGACCCTGGACCCTTTCGTACCACATGACAGGCACCCAGAATTTCCTTCTCCAGATCGGATTGGATGAAAAGGAAAAAGTGAATCGCATGCTGAGGCAACTGATGCCGGCTACCATAGCTTCCGCCCGGGCCCAGTTTCAGGCGGGGGCGGACATTGTGGTGCTGGCCGATCACGCAACGGGAAACCTGGTGAGTCCGCGCCATTACGAGGAGTTTCTCCTGCCCATACATCAGGAATTGACGGCCGCTATTGAAGGCCCGTTGATCCTGCATGTTTGCGGCAACTGTACGGACCGGCTGGAAATGTTCGCGGATGCCGGGTTTGATGGGTATCATTTTGAATGGCAGGTGGATGCCAAAACCGCTGTTGAAAAAATCGGCCATAGGATGTGCCTTGTGGGAAACATCAACAATCCGGAAGTCCTGTATCAGGGAACGCCGGAGGATGTATACAGACAGGCGCGTTACGCCATAGATGCGGGGGTGGACATCATCGGCCCCGAGTGCGCGATTCCCCTGTCCACCCCGATTGAAAATCTTAAGGCGATTGTTTCGGCTGTACATGAGGGATATTGAGGAAATAACTCCGTGAGAGAGGAAAAAAGATGAACGAACAATTGAACAGTATCAAAGAAGCAGTAGTGAACCGTAAAAGAAATGAAATCCAGGACCTGGTGGAGGAGGCTATTAAAGCCGGAATTGAACCCGCTTTGATTATTGACGAAGGTCTTATCGCGGCCATGGATGTTGTGGGACGGCAGTTTGCCGACCACGCAATCTTCGTCCCGGAGATGCTTGTCTCGGCTTTGACCATGAAATTGGGCCTGGAAAAAGTAAAACCACTCTTAAAAGTGGCTGACCAGCCATCACGAGGCACCATTATGATGGGGACCGTAAAGGGGGACATGCACGACATCGGAAAAAATCTCGTCAACATGATGCTTGAGGGGGCGGGGTTCACGGTGGTGGATCTCGGGGTGGACCTCACGGTGGAAAGGCTCATCGCGGAGATTGAAAAGGTGAAGCCGGACGTCCTCGGCCTCTCGGCTCTTTTGACCACCACCATGCCCGAAATGGAACGTGTCATCCGGGAACTCGGTGAGAGG
>JBBSAR010000371.1:0-4770 GCA_038252125.1 Desulfatiglandales bacterium | reverse complement strand
CGATATGAAGCGAATCGCCGAGGCCCACGCAAGGATCATGTGGGGGTTTGGAATGCGTCCCGAAGACACCGTCTTTATCGGCTCCTTTTTCAGCCTCTATATGGGAAGCTGGGGAGCGCTGGTGGGAACGGAACGACTGGGGGCCGCGGTATTCCCCTTTGGCGCCGGCGTCCCCGGACAGACGGAACGGGCCATTGAATGGATGCAGGAGGTTAAACCGACTGTTTTTTACGGCACTCCTTCCTACAGTCTTTATCTTGCCGAGAAGGCCAGGAACCTGGGGGTCGATCCCCGTACCGATTTCGGCTTTCGCATCCTTTTCTTTTCGGGCGAACCGGGCGCCGGGGTATCCTCCACCAAAAAACGCATTGAAGAAATCTACGGCGGCATCTGCATAGACTCAGGCTCAACGGCGGAGATGACCCCATGGATGGCAAACTGCGAATGCAGTCATCGGCAGGGGATGCACCTGTGGCAGGATATCGTCTATGCGGAGCTGGTGGATCAGGAAACGAAAAGGCGGGCGCCCTATGGATCGGAAGGGGTCACAATCTACACCCATCTCGAACGAACCAGTCAACCGATGATCCGTTTCTGGGCCGGAGATATCTCCCGGTGGACCAATGAACCTTGCCCCTGCGGTCGAACCTATCCCCGCCTGCCTCGCGGGGTGTACGGAAGGGCCGACGACATGTTTGTGGTGCGGGGCGAGAACGTCTACCCCAGCGCCATAGAAGAGGCCATCCGGGCTATCGAGGGTTTCGGAGATGAATTCCGAATCATCGTCACCCGGGAAAAAACCATGGATGAATTGATCGTGCAGGCCGAGCCGGTCCCCGGGCTGGAATCCTTGCGCGTGCGGGAACTAGCAGGACAACTGGGAACTGCGTTAAAGAAACGGGGGCTGAGGACCACGGTACAGATGCTCGAACCCGATACGCTGGAAAGAACGGAGTTTAAAGCCAGAAGGGTGATAGACCGGAGAGACCTTTACGAAGAGATTAGGCAAAACCAGACCTGAGGAGTTTGACAATTGCTCCCTCAAGAAACATCTTTTAAGTCCAAACCCGGCATCTTATTCAAAGACAATGGCCCGAATGGCTTCCTGCGTCTGTATTTCGCTGCCGGGAAATTTGAACAAGATATACAACGTCAGCGCGGCCCAGATAAACTGCCTCATAGCTCTTCAGGAACACGGGCCCCTTTCCCCTTCCCAGATCGCCAAACACGTGATGGTCAACTCCAGCACGGTCACCGGGATTATCGACCGGCTGGAGAAAAAGGACCTTGTAAGGCGTTTGCGGATATCTCCGGACCGCAGGGTGGTGACGGTCGAGTTGACCAGGACCGGCCAGGTCCTGGCGCAAAATGCCCCCCCGCCCATACAGCAGAAGCTTATCGACGGGCTTCAAAAACTCTCCCCGAATGAGATCGATGAAATCGCCTCCACACTCAAAAAGCTCATCGATATGCTGGATGTGCAGGATCTGAAAGTAACTTAATGATCAAACCATATCCCAATCCCATCAAACACAAAACAACACCATAAACCACACCTAACGGCAGAAAGATATTCAGGATATATGGCAGAACGGTCAATGCCGCTACAAAAAGGATTTGCGGCATCTGTGAGTTGATATGATCGATTGCGGAAATTTTGCATGCGGCGGAGGATATGACGGCTTTGTCGGAGTAGGGAATGAGTTGCGCGCCAAGGATAGCGCCTGAGATCGAGGCGGCAATGGTGGCGTGGAGCACCTGCTGAGGGGCGCCGGCGGCCATTTGAACGGCGATGGGCATGATCAGGACCATGGAACTCCAACTGAATCCGCTGGCAACGGTCAGCAGCGCTGAAACGGCAAATATGAACAACGGCAGGAATTGCAACGTGATAAACTCCTTAAGGGCATTGGAAATAAAATATCCGGTCTGCAGGTCAATGGTTACCAGTTCCAGGCCTTTGGCCAGAAGGATCACCAGCCCGGTCGGAATCAGTTGTCTGATTCCCTGCCAGAGACAGGATGAATATTCTTTGGGCGTAAGAATTTTGTCCTTGAGCATCAGAAAGGTCAAAAGTATCAGGGCAATCACCACGGAACAATTCAAGATATCGATAGAGGGGGCGTTGCCTATGATCCTGATAAGATTATCACGGTCAGCCGGTGGCGAGAGAATGTAGCCTCCGATGAACATTCCCCCGATTGCGACGATTAGAAGAGCGGAAAAAGGGATGAGCATATCCCGTTTTCTGGCGGATAGTTTGTGTTCCGCAAAGGGTTCGATATTTTCACCCAGATTTTTCTTGTAGAACCAGTGCCCGAAATACGCGATCAGAAAAACAAACAGAATATTTAGAATCGTGAAAAAATGATACGGGATCGCGGGTGTTCTTCTGGGGCCTTTTATCGGCGCCGTCGTGGGTGAGCTTTCCGTCCGTTCGGACGTGCGTGCCGCGGGGAGGGCGGGTTTCGGAGCAACCCTGGGATTGGCCTTGGGGGCTGCGGCAAAACTTTCCATTGGGTTTGCCATGATCGGCGTGTTTCTGGTCGTCCGTTTGTTTTAATAAAAAAAGAGGAATTTATGGAAGCAGCTACAGGTCTCGTCGGGTACTGGATCAGCAATTATGCCGTAAAAATTTTGATTGCTCTACTGATTCTCTTAATCGGAAAATGGATCTCGCACAGGATCTCCATCCTATTGGGCAAGGTTCTCGAGAAAAACCGCATAGATCTGATTCTGGTTAAATTTCTGGAAAATATCACTTACTATACCCTGCTGATCGTGGTCCTTATTGCGGCCGCGGGACAGTTGGGGATACCCACTACATCCTTTCTCACCGTACTTGGCGCGGCGGGCCTGGCTGTTGCTCTGGCTTTGAAGAGTTCTCTGTCAAATTTTGCATCGGGGGTGATGTTAATCCTGTTTCGTCCATTCACGGTGGGGGATTTCATTACTGCCGGGGGCGCGTCGGGAACGGTTAACAGCGTGAACATTTTTAATACGGTGCTGACTACTCCGGACAACCAGAAGATGATTGTCCCCAACAACAGCATCACCAACGGCAATATCACCAATGTAACGGCCAATCCCACCAGGCGCATCAATCTCGTGGTCGCATCGGTTACGGAGATGATATTTTAAAAACCAAGGAGGTCCTGATGGACCTTATGAAGTCGGATCCAAGGGTCCTCAGCGACCCGGCGCCCTCCGTCGCGGTTTCGGAACTAGCGGACAGCAGCGTCAATCTCGTTGTGCGTCCGTGGGTAAAGACCGGAGACTACTGGGGTACGCTCTGTGATCTGACCGAGAGGATTAAGCTCACCTTCGACAAGGAAGGAATCAGCATCCCTTATCCCCAGCAGGACGTGCATCACTATCATGTGGAGAAAGCGGCGGCCTGATATCGGACTGGTCCTTTCTAAAGTCTGCAACAGGTGCGATTGACTGGCTTAATCATCCTTCCAGCCACGGGCTGGCTCTGCCCCGTTCGGGCTTCCGAGGAGGGATGTTACTGCTTTGTTTGTCCCATGTGACAACCTTTCTTGAAGATCTCTTTCGAATTTTGTCAGGACGCGGAAGTATTGGGGAAATGAGAGCCAAACTCATTGTTCCAAAACTGAAAGTTCTATTCTTGCATTTGATACTCTTCTCTTATTGTTCCATCCTTGCTGAAATTAGGCCCTTTCAAACAAAGAGTCATGCAAGAACCCCGTTCCCATAATCGGATGCGCAGCGCGTTGATCAACTGCCACACGTGGTGATCGTAATAATTTCCGGTTTGCCTTCAGAGAGACCGCATATCCTATTTGAATATGTAAGGTATATTACAGGTTTTTTATGGTGTGAAATCTTTGTGATATTGTCAAGTTATCACAGTTCGGAGGTTTATAAGCGATTATCAGGATATGCTAACGTTTCCAAGATAATATTACGGAGGCTTTCCGAGCAACTCCGTGACGTCCACAGTCCGCTGATTCCCTTGCGAACCTTTGTGAATTCATACTATATTCTCTTCTTCCCGGAACCGGGGGTTACCACATATATGTCAGGCCTTCTTTTATAGGTGAAATAATAATCATTAGATGGTTCCGATAATCGTTTAATCTGCTCCTCCGTCATAAACATGATTATTGCATCTCTTTCCGATATCTCCAAATCATGATCCTTTTTAAGATGATATCGAAGATGACTGATGGTCCTTGGAATACTTTTTTTACAAATAGTACAAATGGCGTAATTTTCATCTTTTTCACTAATTTTGTAGTATTTATTAGCTCTTCCCCTCCGGTTATTCTTTATAGCTTCTCCTGATGATTTGTTTTTTATAAGGATGCTTTTTGGTCGCCGTATTATGATCCTGTCTTTGTCTCTTTTGTTCTCGACCATGAGATCCAATCTCTACCTATTGCTTAGTTGATGTCAGGAGAAAACATTTACAATATATTCACTCTTCGTGTGAAGATTCTTATTAAAGCTCAAGAGGTGTTTCACTCCACCCCCAATGCCTTAAACACGGCATCCTGTGGATCGGCATAGAACCCTGTCTGGAATTTTGCAAACAATTCTCCGGGGATGCTTGCAATATCCCCCACACTGGCCATGGGCAACAGTATGCGCTTTGCTCCGGCGTCAAAGGCCACCTGAAGAGACTCTGCAAGATTTTGGACAGGTATGATGCTGCCGCCCAGGCTCATGCTTCCTAACACCACCAATTGAGACTGAACCGATTTTCCCAATACGGCGGAACAGAGGGCCACAAACGCGGTTAGG